>CAZZML010000001.1:0-32074 GCA_964654735.1 uncultured Roseivirgaceae bacterium
ATTGAGCATAAAAATGGCTGAATAGTTACGATTATTCATGAATTATTCAGGTTAGAAATTAAACTTATTCGTGGTATGGAGAGTTTGATTTTTTCTCCTTTTTAAGCATAGATACAAATAGGCTTCCGGTGAGGCTGCTAAATCCTCCTATAAGTGCACCAACTAAGGCAGTAGCTAACATTAATTGCATACTCGATTCTAAGCCTAGCAATGCTGCTACTTTACCACTTAATAAGCTTTTATTGGCAGTATCAAGGCTGTTGGCTAAGAAAAACCAGAGACCTCCTACACCCAAAAAACCTGCTAAAAACGAATAAAACCCTTTATGATATAATAGTATTGTGGCCAATGCTGCTCCTGCCATTACACCCCACCATGGAAGAACATATTGAGCTAGAAAGCTTAGCGTTATTACCAAAATCAGTTGAATTAGGAAACGTATCATAATGCTTAGTTTAGGGGGGTTAATGTTTGTAGAACTTGTGTGTGATTGGGTTCTGAATCAGGAGCTTTCATTAAGTACAAATTAAAGTATTTACCAGCTGCCCAATCGTCTATCATATCATCATAATGTACACTTCCCGGGTTGCCTGATTGCCCACCTGGATATACACCATAGGCTTTTATTCCATTTGGGTCTAGTTCAACTATCATTCGCCAAGAAGGGCCGTGATTTTCGGAAGTGGCATTTACAATATTATGATTACCGCCTATTGGAATATTATAAGTACCGAAGGGCTTTAATCTTAAAAGGTGTTTAATATAGGTCTGTTTATAATCTTGCCAGTTTAATGAAGTGGTCGAGTCCCGGGCTCTTTCATTCATCACAACGGCCATATCTTTAAATGATTTAGTAATGATATCGAACCCATTTTCCTTAGCAGTACTCGATTCTAAATCAAATAATTCAAAATAAGGATTGTCTTTCAATAATTTAATGGTGTTATAGGCGGTTGGGTATCCCATAGCTACTTTACTCGCTTTCAATTCATCCCACGATAATCGGTAAAGTGTATCCCACCAAGCCTCATAATAAGAAGCACCTTTGGCTTCGATGTTATTATAAAGGTTCCAATTTTTAAGAACACTCAAGGCTTCTTGCTCTTTAATATTTAGCTCTAGTGTATCCACAACACCAAGAAAGTAAGGAAGGGATTCTGCTGCTTTTAAATTGTAATTATCATTTTGAAGTCCCATTAAATCTTCAATTAAAATACTGTCCATAGCCCTTAACCTGTTGTTTATTCTCCGATTTCGGTAAGATTCATAGCTACGAGCTGTTATATAATAAGGATAGGTGGAATCAGCAGGGTATTGATTGGCCGAAGAAACAAACCCTCGCTCAGGATTTTTATACATTATATTTTGTTCATAAGGAATGAAAGTCCAATCATGTTCGGTAGTGCTTCCATCCAATAAAAATTTACCTTCTTCAAAACCTTTATTTGGGTATTTCCCTTGTACTCTCATAGCAATATCACCCTGAACCGAAGCAAAGGCGAAATTTTGTGCGGGAGCAGAATAATAATCTAATGCAGCCATATAGTCTGCATGATTTTTAGCCCTATTCAATTTGTAAAAAGCAAGTGCTTCTAACGATGGGTCGTGGGCAATCCAACGTAAGGCATAATATTTTTTCTCAGATGATGAGTGGAATGAATCATCGAACATAACAGGGCCAAAGTGAGTATATAGTACAGTATCATAAATTGGTTCTGCACCGGCAATTTTTATTTCCTCAATTTTCTTTTCGGTTGTAACCCATTTGCCATCCAATTTATACTCATTATGGGTGTTGTCTTTAAAGCTTATTTTATACCAATCCACCAAATCGCGTTGGGCATTAGTTACCCCCCAGGCAATAGAATCGTTAAAGCCAATAATTACGTTTGGTGAGCCGGGCAGACTTGCCCCCATTACGTTTACATCGGGCGATGATAATTGAATGGTGTACCATAAAGAGGGCAGATTTAGCCCAAGGTGAGGGTCGCTGCATAAAACAGGGTTGCCCGATTTTGTTTTAGAACCAGATACAGCCCAGTTATTGCTTCCATTATAAATATTAGGCTCAGGCACTAATTTATTGGTAATTAATTCTACAACCTGTTCAGGAGCTATTGAATCTTTTAAAATGGGTTCAAAATTCCATTCGCCCGGCTTGCTCACAATAGGGTCTAATGGGGTGTCTATATCAGGGTAAAGCAAATCAAAGGTTTCTCTGCCTAATAGAGCCAGAGCATTGGTGTTTTGTAAATCTTTTTCGCCAAACGACAAATCATTAGCCATATACTTTAATAATAAGGCTGCTTTAAGATTCGTCCAGGGCTCCGGTTTATATCCAAGTAACTTATATTCAAAAGGTAAATTTGCCTGAGAAAGTGACTGGATATAGGCATTAATCCCTTTGGTATAAGCGTTTACCACACCTAATATTTCTGGCTCCGATTGCATTGCCGCAATAAAGTTTTCTGCGGCAAACACCATTCCTTTACGTCTTGCAGTCCTGTCGTAATCTTGCACGCCCTTATTTACACCCAAAATTTCAGAAAGCCTTCCTGCCGCAGCGTGGGTTTGAAACTCCATTTGCCATAACCGATCTTTGGCGGTTATATAACCTTGTGCAAAATACAGGTCGTGGTTGTTTTTGGCGAAAATATGCGGGAACATACTTTTATCATAGGTGACAGTAACCTGTTCAGTTAGCCCCTCAAGGTCTAAATGTTCATCAAATTCGGCTTCACTAGGTTCTCCATTTTGCCAAAAACCTACTGTTGGAGAAAGGAAATTGCCTAAAGGAGGTGCTGGGTCTAACTTAATGCTAAGTGCATACCCAAGACCAATGGTGATAACTAAAGAGAAGATAAACTTAAAAGCTTTCATAAGACAAAAATTAAAACCCTAAATTATAGATAAATAAACTATTCAGCAATTCAATATTTCTTACAAGAATAACTTTATTTGCCATTGATGAATCCGAAAAATCCAAACGAAAAAAAATGGCTTGTGTTTTATACCAAAAGCAGGGCTGAAAAAAAGACATTAGAATACCTTCAAAAATTTGGGTTCGAAGCTTGGTTGCCAATGCATAAAGTGCTTCGGCAATGGAGTGACCGTAAGAAAAAAGTGGAGATTCCGCTATTTAATTCGTACATTTTTGTAAAGGATATAGAAGCCAATATTGGCGAAATATTGAAGGTTCAGGGAATATCGTGGAACATCCGCCATAATGGAAAACCGGCCGTTTTGCACTCAACCGAGCAAGCAACTATTCAACGATTTATTGAAACTGGCCTTACTTTAGAAACACAAGCGATCCAAGAGTTAGTCCAAGGCCAAAAAGTACAAGTAATGGACGGGCTCTTAAAAGGCCAAATTGGAGAAGTGGAAGCTAACTATAATGAAGACAAGCTATATGTTACCATCGAAAGTTTGGGGCAGCAAGTGATGGTTACTATCGATAAGGGATTGCTAAAACCTTTGTAGCTAGTTAGTTGGTATTTTTGCATAAAAAATGGGTTACCTACCCTTTAACTAATTGCATCTAATTTGGTGAAATTGATTTGATTAAGCGTAAAATCAACCTATTTTTGATTTTACGCCTACTCTGCATTTTGTGACTGAGGAGGCGGAGCTGTGCATAATAAAATGAATCGAAATTAGGATTATTTTAATTGACAGAATAGATTAGCTAGAATTATGAAACAATTACTATTAGTTCTTATATCCATTATTATTACAAGTTGTGTGGTTAATAAGAAAGTTCAATACCTTCAGCATAGTGATGTAAACATAAAATCTGATGTAGTTGAAAAGGACAGCATTTTAAGAACCTACAACTTGAGCGACTTTGAGTATAAACTTCAACCTGAAGATATTATTTCAGTTAAATTCTACAGTTTAACTCCAAAAGAGTTTGATTTTTTTACATTGAAAGAAGGCAATGGAAATAGCTTTAATCAATTTCAGAATGGTGCTTCGATTCTTATTAATGGTTATTTAATTGATGAAAATGGAGAAGTGGAATTTCCCGTAGTTGGTAAAGTGAATATTAATGGACTATCAGTATATGATGCCCAAAATGAAATTCTAAAAATTGCAAAGCAATATTTAGAAAGCCCAGTTGTAGAAGTAAGATTATTGAACTTTAGGTTTACACTTTTGGGAGAAGTTAGAAAAGAAGGTGCAATAGGATCACTCAATAATAGAATTACTTTTTTGGAGGCAATAGGGTTAGCAGGTGGCTTTACTGACTATGCTGATAAATCAAATATTAAGGTAATACGCCAAGGAGATGGGAAGGCTGAAATTTACTATTTAGATTTATTAGAAGAAGATTTTATTAGATCACCTTTTTATTATATGAACCAAAATGATGTAATTATTGTGCCTCCATTAAAACAGAGACCATACCAAATTTATTTTGGTAAGAACCTTGCACTTGTTATATCATCTATCTCGTTGCTGTTAATTGCATTAAACTTAGTTCGACAATAAGCAGCATGATTGATGCAAAAAACAAACTTTACACTTCATTATACTATCAAAGAAAATTTTATTAATTGAAACCACTTTTAGAATCATCTAATTACTCAAAAATTGAAGAGGAAAAACCTTTAGTTAATTATAAACGAGTCTGGTATCGTATACTTCGCTACTGGTACTTGGTCGGGTTATCTCTGTTTATTGCGCTATGTTTATCTTATATATATAATCGCTATGCATCCAAAACATATGCGGTGGCAGCTTCCATTATTATTAAAGAAAGCGAAGAGGCGGGGCAAACAGCTGAATTACTTTATAATAATCCGCTGGTAGACGCCTATCGAAATTTTTTGAACGAGCCTTACATAATTAAATCGTACCCGCTTTTACAAAAGGTGGTTGATTCACTTAACCTTTCAGTTGCTATCTATAAAGAGGGGAATATCAAGACCACTGAACTGTATAAAATTTTACCTCTGAAAATTAGTGGCAATAAAAAGTTATCTAAGTATCTTATTGGATTATATAACTTTGAAATTATTAACAGCAATGAGTTTGTACTAACCTCTCGAATTGAAGAAGGCAGCGATAGTTTGGTCTCATCTGAACCTAAAGTGTACCATGGTAGTTTCAGTAAACCAATTAAAGTTGAAGGATTTCCTATTACGATTTCAAAAACTGGAAGTATTGCTAGCAAAATAAATCAAGAGTATATTATTAGCTTTTTAGACGGGTACAAATTAGCAATTTTATACTCATCTAGGCTCACAGTTGATTGGGCCGAAGAAGGAGCTTCTATAGTTAATCTTGGAATTAACGGAGCTTTGGCAAGTAAAGAAATCGATTTTTTAAAAAAATTAATTTATGTTTATACACAACATGATTTAAGGATAAAAAAAGAAGTTGCAACAAATGCTAAAGAATTTATTGATCAGCAACTTTCTTACATATCAGATTCTCTTCTTTTGGTTGAAATGCAGCTAGAGCGATTTAAAGATAACAACACTCAAATTGACTTAGGAGCTGAAGCCTATCGAACATTGTCTAAAATTGATGAACTAGAAAAAACTAAAACTTCGTACATACTTAAAGAAAATTATTATCAATACCTCTTAACATATCTGAAAGATGAAAATTTGCTTGATCAAATTATTTTACCTTCTGCGATGGGGGTAACAGATCCGGTTATGGTGGGTTTGATTAGCCAAATGGTAGAATTACAACTACAGGCAAAAATAATGGAGAAACAAACAAGTGGAGAAACTCCTCTCACTACTAATTTGCTTCATCAGATAAAAGATTTAAGATCCGCCATTTTAGAGAGTATTAGAAATTTACAATCAACGGATCAAATTGTTATGGCTCAATTAAATGGAGAGCTAAAATTATTGGAAAAGCAACTTAGTAGTCTACCCAAGGAAGAGCGTCAATTGGCTACCATTCAGCGAACTTATAACTTAGGAGAAAACTTATATGTTTTTCTAACTCAAAAGCGTACAGAAGCCGCTATATCAGAAGCCTCAACAACTTCTGATATTATGATTGTTAACCCTCCTGGGCAGGTTGGTGGTTCTATTTCACCTAAAATCCAGCAAAACTATTTGGTGGCGATTATACTAGGCTTGGGAATCCCTTTTGCTTTCTTTGTAATTTTAGAATTACTCAATGATAAAATCCAATCACGAGAGGATATTGAGCTTGCTACTTCAATTCCTATTATTGGTGTTATTGGCCACAACAACGATCCTATTCACATGGTGGTTAGCAACAAACCAAAGTCAGCTATGGCTGAAGCCTTTAGGTCGCTGCGTTCGAACCTTAATTATTTCGTGAATAAAGACAAGTTTGTTATGATGATTACTTCTTCTATTAGTGGTGAAGGGAAATCATTTACAGCACTCAATCTCGCTAATATTCTAGCACTATCGGGTAAAAAAACGATTATTCTTGGTGCTGATATGCGTAGGCCAAGACTTTTTCAAGAAATGAATATTAGCAATGCTGTTGGCTTAAGTAATTTCTTATCAAGGCAATCCGAGTGGAAAACAGTTATTCAACCCACCGGTATTGATAACTTAGACATAATTACAAGCGGACCAATTCCACCTAATCCAGGAGAACTGTTGTTGAGATCTGAGTTTACTGATTTGATAAACAAACTGAAGGATTTATACGATGTAGTATTGATTGACACACCTCCAATTGGAATTGTTGCAGATGCCTTAGAAGTAGGGCTCATTGTAGATTATACCCTCTTTATAGCTCGACAAAATTATACACCTAAAGAAGCAATAGTATCAGTACAAAATCATGTTTCACAAGGCAAGCTAAAGAATATTAGCCTAGTTTTTAATGATATTTATAAATTTGGACCTGGTTATGGTTATGGTTACGGCTATGGTTACGGCTATGGTTATGAATCTAGTTATTATAGTACTTAATCTATGAATAAAATTGAAATGGTTGATTTGGGTCGGCAGTATCAAAAGATTAAAAGTTCCATTGATAAGGAAATTTTAAATGTAATTGATAAAACCGATTTTATCAAAGGGATGGCACTATTTGAATTTGAAAAGAACTTGGGTTCTTATCTTGACGGTGCTAGTGTTATTGGTTGTGCAAATGGTACTGACGCACTTCAAATTGCATTAATGGCCTTAGGGCTAAAAAGAGGCGATGAAGTTATAGTTCCTTCATTTACTTATGTTGCTACTGTAGAGGTTATTGCTCTTTTAGGATTAACCCCAGTATTAGTAGATGTTCACTCAGATACTTTTAATATTGATTTAAACGGTTTAGATGAAGTTATTACTGATAAAACCAAGGCTATTATTCCTGTACACTTGTATGGTCAAGCAGCAGATATGGATAAAGTCCTTTCTTTTGCTCGAAAGCATAATTTATTTGTTGTAGAAGACTCAGCTCAAGGAATAGGGGGTACAATAAAAATTGAGGGCATTAATAAAAAATTAGCAACAATAGGAGATATTGGTTGTCTGTCTTTTTTTCCTTCTAAAAACTTAGGTTGCTATGGAGACGGTGGTGCTTTGGTTACAAAAAATAAGCAATTGGCTCACAAAATTAGAATGATTGCCAACCACGGGCAAGAAAAAAAATACCACCATGATATTGTTGGTATCAATAGCCGATTGGATACCATTCAATCAGCCATTTTAAATGTGAAGTTACCGCAACTTGAAGGATACAATAATGCCAGAAGAAGTGTGGCCAAGTTGTATGACCAAGGGTTGTCAGATGTGTTAGAGTTGGAAACACCTGTAAGAAATTTAGGCATCAAACATGTATTTCATCAATATACAGTTAAGGTTAAAAATGACAAAAGAGATCAGTTAAAGAATTATCTTAAAGAAAAAGGGATTCCTAGTATGATTTACTACCCATTGCCCGTTCATAAACAAAAGGCTTATAAAGATATTGTTAAAGTGGGCGGAAGTTTGAAAAATACCGATACGCTCACAAAAACTGTATTATCACTGCCAATCCATACAGAAATGGATGAAGAGCAACAAGCATATATTATTCAAGAAATTCGCCATTTTTTTAACTCATGAGTAACTACTTTGCCCATGAAACAGCAATAATAGAACCTAGTGCAGTTATTGGTGCCGGATCTAAAATTTGGCATTTCTCTCATGTTATGAAAGACTGTGTGCTTGGTAACAACTGCAATATTGGTCAAAACGTGGTAGTATCTCCACAAGTGGTATTAGGGAATAATGTAAAAGTGCAAAACAACGTATCAATATATACAGGGGTTATTTGTGAAAACGATGTGTTTCTAGGGCCTTCATGTGTTTTTACCAATGTAATAAATCCTAGAAGTAGAGTAAATAGAAAAGGGCAATATACCAAAACAATTGTTAAAGAAGGTGCCTCTATAGGGGCAAATGCTACTATAATATGTGGTTATAATATAGGTAAATACGCTTTTATTGGAGCAGGTGCAGTAATAACTAAAGAAGTACCCAATTATGCATTAATTGTTGGTAATCCTGGGAAACAAATAGGTTGGATGAGTGAATATGGTACAACCCTTAAATTTAATAAAGAAGGATTAGCTAAATGTAGCGAAGAGGGTGGTATGTATAAATTAAAAAATGATATGGTAACAAAGTTGAAATGAAAAATTTTTCGCTAATTGGTGCATCTGGTTACATTGGACCAAGGCATTTAAAAGCCATTAAAGCAACTGGGAATAATTTACTTGCTGCACTAGATCGATTTGATTCAGTAGGCATAATAGACAGCTATTTTCCTCAGGCGGATTTTTTTACAGAGCCAGAACGTTACGATCGCCATATTGAAAAATTGAAATATGATAGAAATGTAAAACTCGATTATGTGAGTATTTGTACGCCTAATTATCTGCATGATTCTCATATTAGAATGGCACTAAGAAGTGGTTCTGATGCTATTTGCGAAAAGCCTTTAGTACTAAACCCTTGGAACATTGATTCTCTGGAGAAAGTAGAAAAAGAATCTGAAAAAAAAGTATGGAATATTCTGCAATTGAGAGTACATGAAAGCATTTTAACACTTAAAAAAAATATTGAGAGAGCACCAAAAGACAAAATATTTGATATTGACTTAACATATTTAACATCTCGTGGAAACTGGTATTATACATCCTGGAAAGGCGATTTATCAAAATCGGGAGGAATAGCTACCAATATAGGTGTACATTTTTATGATATGTTATCATGGATATTTGGTGACGTAAAACAAAATATAGTTCATGTTCATGAGCATGACAGAGCATCTGGGTACTTAGAGTTTAGCAGAGCCAGAGTAAGGTGGTTCTTGTCCATTAATGAGAATGTGCTGCCACAAAAGATTAGAGAGAAAGGCCAAAGAACATATAGGTCTATTAAAATCGAGGGGCAAGAATTAGAATTTAGCGATGGTTTTACGGATTTACACACTCGGGTGTACCAAGATATTCTTGACGGGAAAGGATATGGCCTTAACGATGCGCGCCAGTCAATAGAAATTGTACATGATATCCGTAATGCAAAACCTGTAGGACTTGTAGGCGATTATCATCCCTTTGCAAAATTAGAAAAATCGAATCATCCGTTTGGGAAATTATTTAGTAAATAAATAGAGAATATGAAATTAAAAGATTCTAAAGTATTAGTAATAGGAGGTGCTGGATTTATTGGTGGTTTTGTAGTTGCAGAGTTGTTAAAAAAACAAGTGAAAGAAGTTATTATTTATGACAATTTTGCACGCGGTAAAATGATAAACATTGCGGAAAGCTTAAAAGATAAAAGGTGCACGATATTTCCATTAGGAGGAGACGTTCGTGAAATTGACATTTTGGATGCTGCAATGAAAGGTGTTGACTATGTATTTCATTTAGCTGCTATGTGGTTACTGCATTGTAAAGATTTTCCTCGAACAGCCTTTGATGTAAACATTACAGGCACATTTAATGTGCTGGAGGCCTGTGTAAAAAACAATATAAAAAAACTAATCTATTCTTCGTCAGCATCAGTCTATGGTGATGCCATTCAAGTGCCAATGACAGAAGATCACCCATTTAATAACAAAAACTTTTACGGAGCTACCAAAATTGCAGGTGAGGCTATGGCTACCGCTTATAATGATAGGTTTGGGCTCGAAATAATTGGACTACGCTATATGAATGTGTACGGGCCTGGGCAAGATCAACATGCGGTCTATAGTGGGGTTGTGCCAATAATGCTTAATAAAATTGAAGAAGGCGAACAGCCAGTGATTAATGGTGACGGTAGTCAATCGTACGATTTTATTTATGTAGAAGATGTAGCCATTTCAAATATTACCGCACTGGAATCTGACACAAAAGTAGGATTTTATAATGTAGGAACGGAAGTTCAAACTTCTGTAAAGGAATTATGTGATACAATACTTGAATTAAAAAATTCAAGATTAAAGGTAAAATATATCCCATATTCTGCTGATGATGCCAGGGCTTTAGTTCAAAACAGAATTGGTTCGAGGAAAAAAGCAGAACAAGAGATTGATTTTAAATATAATTACCCATTAAATACTGGCCTCCAAATGCTAATCGACTGGAGAAAATCAGTTGGGATTGATAAGTAAATTAATATGAACATTCCACTCATAAAGCCATTTATTAACCAAGAAATAAAGGATAAAGTCATAGCAGTTTTAGAAAGCGGCTACCTTACCGAAGGGTCTGTAACCAAGGAATTTGAAAATAAACTAAAAGCCTATATAGGCTGTAAGCATTTGTTGGCAGTTACTTCCGCAACAACAGGGCTTGAGGTGGCGTTAAGAGCTTTAAAAATTGGTGTAGGTGACGAAGTTATAGTGCCTGATTATACATATCCAGCAACAGCTGCAGTAGTTCCAATTGTGGGTGCTAAGGCAGTAATTATTGATGTATGTAAGCAAAACATGTTAATAGATTATGATGCACTTGAAGCTGCTATTACCTCTTACACTAGAGCTATCATACCCGTATCCTTATTTGGGTCGCCACTTGATTACGATCGATTAAATAAAATAAAGAAAAAGCATAACATTTACATTATAGAAGATGCCGCATGCTCGATTGGAGCCTCATTTAGCGGAGAAAAAGTTGGAAACCAGGCTGATATAACTGTTTTTTCTTTACATCCAAGAAAGTTTATTACTACTGGTGAAGGCGGGGTAATAACTACAAACAATAAAGAATGGGCTAATTGGATGAATTCTTATAAGCACTTTGGTATGAATATGAATAACTCTTCAAGAGAAGGTATTGAATTTGATATTATAGGAACGAATTACAAATTATCAAATCTTCAAGCTGCTGTTGGGTTAGGCCAGCTAAATCATATAAATACACTACTGGCTAAAAGAATAGAGTTGGCAAATAACTACATTCAAATTTTTAACAAAATGGACGGTATTAGCCTGCCAACCACACTAGAAAATGGGCAGCATTCTTACCAAACCTTTATTGTTTTTGTAAAGCAAAGAGACCGGGTAATGAAGGAAATGAGAGCAAAAGGGATTGAAGTGCAAATTGGTACTTACTCGCTGCATATGCACAAAGCTTTTAAAAGCAACGACTTGGTAAGCATTAGTGGGAAAACGAAAAATAGTGAATGGTGCTATACCCATGCATTGGCTCTTCCGTTATTTAACGACCTCACCAAAGAAACACAACAAATTATAGTACAGGAATTACAACGTTGCCTCTAATATGTGCGGAATATTAGGTCAGTTCAACCTAAATCAAAAACCAGTACATCGAGGTAGTTTTTCTTCTATGCTAAATAAAATAGCCCATCGAGGCCCCGATGGAGATGGGATGTATGTTAAAGATTGTATCGGTTTAGGTCATACACGATTAGCTGTTTTAGATACAAGCCAAAAAGGAGCACAACCCATGGCCTCTAAAGATGGAAAATGGGTTATTGTGTTTAATGGCTGCATCTATAATTTTTCTGAATTAAAAATGGAACTTAAAGCAAAGGGGCACACATTTACATCTGAAACTGATACTGAAGTTATAGCCGAAGGTCTTTCGGCTTATGGGTCTTCTTTTTTCGAGAGGTTAAACGGAATGTTTGCTATTGGCGCATGGAATACAGATACACAAGAGTTAACTTTAAGCAGAGACAGGTTTGGAATTAAGCCTTTGTATTATTGGTTTAATAACGATGTTATTTGTTTTTCAAGCGAAATTAAGGCTATTATTACCCATCCTGACTATGAAATAGATGTTGATTTGGATGCATTGAATGAATATTTCACTTTTCAAAATGTATTTTCTTTTAACACATTATTTAAAGGAGTAACTATGTTGCCTCCTGCTAATACAGTTACGGTTACAACAGACTCTCAATTTGTAAAACATGAGTCGTGGTGGGACTATGATTTTACACAACCAGATGAAAACATGTCGTTTGAGTTTGCTAAAACCGAAACCAAAAGACTTTTTGAACAAGCAGTTACCCGCCAAATGATTGCTGATGTTCCTGTAGGTTCTTATCTATCAGGGGGGATGGATTCCGGTTCTATTACAGCTATTGCCTCTAAACATGTAGATAGGTTATCCACTTTTACATGTGGATTTGATATGAGCGAAGTTACCGGAAGAGAGACAAATTTTGATGAAAGAAGAGATGCCGAATTAATGGCTAATCATTTTAAAACTGAGCATTTTGAACAGGTAATGAATGCTGGTGACATAAGGTGGTCATTGCCACGCTTAGTGTATCATTTAGAGGATCTTCGTGTGGGCATGTCATACCCCAATTATTACATTTCAAGGCTAGCCTCTAAGTTTGTAAAAGTATGCTTACAAGGTACCGGAGGAGATGAATTGTTTGGAGGGTACCCATGGCGGTATTACAAAGTGTTTGATTCGTTGAATCAAAAACAGTTTTTTGACCAATACTATGGTTTTTGGCAGAGATTAGTACCTGATGAAGAGAAAGAAGAGCTGTTTACCGATTTAGTGTATGCTAAAATAGATAAATCAAAGCCTAGAAGAGTTTTTGAAAATGTATTCAAATTCAATAAAAAACTTAAGTATGATACACCAGAGGAACATATTGGAAACTCACTTTATTTCGAAATTAAAACGTTTTTGCCCGGTTTATTTTTAATTGGAGATAAATTGGCAATGGCACATGGATTAGAAGAACGCTTTCCTTTTATGGACAATGATTTGGTAGATTTTGCCATGAAAGTACCTGTAAAACATAAACTTGGTAATTTAAGCAAAGAAATTGATCAAATTGATGAAAATGAAACAGGCGACTCTAAAAAGAAGTTGTCTTACCGCGAATATGACGATGGTAAGAATGTACTACGCAAAGCAATGCAAGATTTTATACCTGAATCTATAATTAATAGAAAAAAGCAGGGATTCTCTGCACCCGATGAAAGCTGGTACAGAGGTGAAAATGCTGAATATGTTAAGGAATTATTGCTCGGTGATCACCTAGCAAGTTCACCATACATAGATCAGAATTATATTCGAAAAATTGTTCACGAACATATTGATGATCAAATCAACCATCGATTATTAATTTGGTCTTTTATGAATTTTGAGTGGTGGTGTAGGATATTTTTAAACAAAGAAAAAGTTGGATAGGCTAATAAAATACTTACGAATAAAACGAGATGAATTAAAAAATAACTTTAATCGCGTTTTACCTGTTGGGGAAATGTTATTTGACCGTTGGGAAAAGGCCAAATATCTAGGTTTTGGCGAAGGTGCAAGTATTTATGATAGTGCTGTTGTAATTGGTGTTGTTAAGGTAGGGAAAAATACATGGGTTGGGCCAAATACAGTACTAGACGGTTCTGGTAAGTTAGCAATTGGTAACAATTGTTCAATATCTGCGGGTGTACAAATTTATAGTCACGATACTGTGAAATGGGCGATTTCTGGTGGTAAAATGCCTTATGAATATGCGGAAACAGTTATTGAAGACAATTGTTACATTGGACCAAATACAGTTATTGCCAAGGGAGTTAAGATTGAGAAGGGAGCCGTTGTTGGTGCCAATAGCTTTGTGAAAAGTAATTTTCCTCCAGATAGTAAAATTGCTGGAAACCCTGCTGTACTCATAAAATAATGAGACAGTTAGAGCCCAATATCTTAAATGCTACTGTTAAAATTTGCACCAATTGCATTTACGATGAGCGTGTAAATGGGATTTCTTTCGATAATAACGGTGTTTGTAATTACTGCCGGCAAATAAACTCGTTAATAGAGGAGTATGGAACTGGCGAGAAAAAAGGAGAGCATGTTTTTTTTAATCTAATAGAAAAGATTAAGAAAGATGGAAGAAATAAAAAGTATGATTGTGTAATAGGAGTAAGTGGAGGAACCGACTCTTCTTACATGCTTTACTTAGCAAAAAAGTGGAAATTAAGACCACTTGCAGTACACTATGATAATACTTGGAACAGCGCAATTGCCACAGAAAACATACGTAAAGTACTCGGTGCCCTAAATATTGATTTATATACTCATGTTGTAAATAACATAGAGGTAGATGATATTTTTAAATCTTTTTTTAAAGCAAGTGTAGCAGAAATAGAAGCTTCAACAGATTTAGCTTTAGCCGAAACTTTGTATCGTGCAGCAGCTAAACATGGAGTAAAGTATGTGTTTGAGGGGCATTCGTTTGTAACGGAGGGTATAACTCCTGTTGGAAGGAACTACTTTGATGGGAAGTACATAAGTTCAATTCATAAAAAATTTGGCACAACTAAAATAAAATCTTATCCATTAATGACGTTTAGTCGTTTTTTATATTGGACAATATTTAAAAGGATTCGAAAAATAAGACCATTTTGGTATTTAGATTACAATAAAGAAGCAGCTAGAGAGTTTTTAGAAAAAAATTATAACTGGAAGTATTATGGTGGGCATCATTTAGAAAATAGAATGACGGCATTTTACCATAGCTATTATATGCCAACTAAATTTAATTCAGATTTAAGGAATAATACATTATCTGCCAAAGCGCGGAACAAACAAATTTCTAGAAAGGATGCTTGGGCCGAGTATAACACAGAACCATTATTAGAAGATGGCTTATTAGATTATTTTAAAAAGAGATTAAAACTATCGGACGAACAATTTATGGGTATAATGGCGCGACCTCCTAAGTCTTGGTATGAATACCCTACCTATAAAAAGCGATTTGAATTTTTACGCCCGCTATTTTTTGTGTTGGCAAAATCTAATTTGGTTCCTATGAGTTTCTACCTTAAGTATTGTTTCCCATCGGTTAAAAATTGAGTAAATGATAACAATTATAGACTATGGGGTGGGCAATTTAGGTTCTGTTTATAATATGTTTAAAAGAATTGGAGTAAAATCAAAAATTACTTCGGATAGGGCTGAAATTGAAAATGCAACGAAGCTATTGCTTCCGGGCGTTGGTTCGTTTGATTATGCTATGAACAAGTTGAACTCGTCAGGTATTCGAAAAACGTTAGATGCAAAAGTACTGGAAGATAAAGTACCTGTTCTTGGAATTTGCCTTGGTATGCAGTTATTAACCCATGGAAGTGAAGAAGGAACAGAAAAAGGCTTGGGTTGGATAGAGGCAGACACCATCAAATTTATTCCTACCGATAACACTGTAAAAGTACCCCATATGGGGTGGAATGTTGTGCAGCCCTCTACAGCAAGTGAATTAACCAGAAAACTTCCATTAGACTCTCGGTTCTATTTTGTTCATTCATATTATGTAAAGGTAAAAAGTCAAGCAAATTCTATTTTAAAAACTAAGTATGCACTTGAATTTGATTCTGCCATACAGCACGATAACATATTTGGGGTTCAGTTTCACCCTGAGAAAAGCCATAAATATGGCATGAAACTCTTCGAAAATTTTTCTAAATTATAGCATTGCTCCGAACCAGGGTTATACCGTGTTTACTACTAAGAGAAGATGCCTTGGTAAAAACTATAAAGTTTAAAAAATACAACTACATAGGTGATCCTGAAAATACCGTTCGAATTTTTAATGAACTTGAAGTAGATGAACTGGTTTTTTTAGATATTTTAGCGAGCAAAACAAATCAAAAAATAAAGTTTAATACGCTTAAAAATATTGCGGCCGAAGCATTTATGCCACTGGCGTATGGAGGTGGAATACGAACGTTTGAAGAGGCAAAAAAAATTCTTTCCATTGGGTATGAAAAGCTGATTATAAATTCAAGCGCAGTCGAAAGCCCTGAGTTTATTACTGAATTATCTATGCACTTTGGAAATCAGAGTATTATTGGGTCTATTGATGTAAAAAAGAATTTTTTTGGAAAGTATAAAGTTGTAACTCATGGTGCTTCAAAAAAAACAGGGTTAGACCCTGTAGAGTGGGCAGTAGAATTGGAAAAAAGGGGAGTAGGCGAATTGCTCATTACCTCGGTAGATAAAGAAGGAACCTGGAATGGATATGATGTGGAGTTAATCAAGCAGATTTCTAAACATGTTACCGTTCCAGTGGTGGCAAATGGAGGGGCTGCTAGTGTAGAGAACATTCAAGAGGTTGTCAAAGTTGGAGGAGCTTCAGCAGCTGCAGTGGGCAGCATGGTAGTTTATCAAAAAAAGGGGTACGGGGTATTGGTCAATTTTCCTGATAATTCGGAATTAGAAAAGTTATTGGAATGAAAAAGCTTAAATGGACTTTTGATTATATAAAAGATGAATATCAAGTGCTAAAAAATAACGGATACTCATTTATTACGTGTGAAGATTACTATTTGAAAAAATATAACTTGAAAAGCAAGACCGTTGTGAATAGGGTAGATATTGATTTTTCGTTAAAAAAAACGGATGTGCTATTAGATATTTTTGAAGAATTGGAGATCAAAGCATCATTTTTTTTAAGACTTCATGCTCCTGAATATAACCCGTTTTCTTTTGAATCTTACCGAATTATAAAACGATTAATAGCAAACGGGCACGAGTTAGGCTACCATTCTGAAATAATAGACCAAGCCGTTATATGGAATGAAGAACCTGAAAACTGTTTAATTCGTGATATACAAGTAATGGAAAAAGCGTTTGAAATTAGGGTGAAAGGTGTAGCCAGCCATGGAGGCAATACAGGTTTAAATAATTTAGAGTTTTGGAAAGACAAGAAGGCTTTGGATTATGGACTTTTGTATGAAGCCTATGACCATCAACCAGCATTTAATCTGTTTCAGGAAGCTTTTTATATTTCAGATTCTGAATGGACACAATGGAAGTGTTATAATAAAGGAAAACTACTTGTAAATGATAGACGCTCACCGTCAGAACATTCTTTAAGCGGTCATAACCTAATTCATTTATTAATTCATCCTGACACCTATTATAACCGGCATATTTATGAATAGTGTTTTGGGTAAAAAAGGTAAGTTTGATGAGGTCGATGAATTTATCTTTTTAAATGATTTAAATCAACACCTGATTGAATTTGACAGAAAATTATTAAGAAATAGCCTAACTGAGCAATACCCTAATGTTTTTTTATTCGGTCTTCCACGGTCAGGCACAACTATGCTATCGCAGGTTTTATATAATAACCTAAATATTTCTACTTTTAATAACTTGGCAGCGCGTTTTTGGGATGCACCACTCGTAGGATTACATTTTTCTAACACAGTATTAAAAAAGGATAAAAAAGATAACTATACTTCAAATTTTGGCTCAACAATGGATATGAATTCACCCCATGAGTTTTCCTATTTTTGGAGAAAGCACTTGCTGGTAGATGAATTGCTAGAAAGCTTAGATGTGGCTAAAGTTGGCAATAGTATAAACTGGCAAAGGCTATTTAAATATTTAATAAATTTTAATCATATAAATAGATCACCTTTTGTTTATAAAACAATGGAATATACGGGTTTATACATTGATTATTTTTTAAAATATTTTAGTAAGTCATATTTTATTTATATTCAAAGAGATTACTTATCTGTAGCTAAATCCATTTATAGTGCTTGGGTTTTAAATACAACAGGAAAGAACGATTGGTGGGGAAGTGCTCCTCTGGAGTATAGAAAGTTAATGGGTTTGCCATTGGTGGATAAAGTTGTTGGCCAGATGTACTACTTGGATAAAATGTATAAGATAGCTTTAAATAAAATTCCGGACAATAGACTTATTAAGGTACAGTACACTGACTTGTGCCAACATCCTAATGATTTATTGATGAAAATTAATGACTTAATAAAAATCCCTGTTCTTTCTTCTCCATCTAGTTTTGAAATCTCAAATTCATCAGTTGATAAAAATATAGAGCAAAGGATTGTTGAACTGTTAAAAATATATAAATTATCATGAATTATTTATATGCACTACACCAGCCTGACTTTATGCCTTGGTTAGGGTTTTTTGACAAAATGAACAAAGTTGATAACTATATAGTTTTTGATAATGTTTATATAACCACAGGAAAATCTTGGTCAAATCGAGTTAAAATTTTACTAAATAATAAAGAGTATTGGCTTACAATTCCAATAAGTAGGTCAGGTATTAGTAATAAACCAATATATGAAGTAGAATTAAATCAGCCGGAGAGAAATTTTTCCAAATTGTTAAAAACGATTCGACAGGCTTATTTGAAGCACCCCTTTTTTAAAGAGGTCTTTCCATTTATAGAAGAACTTAGGTTAGAAAGAGAACTCAGGTTATCAGAGGTTAATGCCAAATTTAACACTAAAATGTATGAAAAAATTTTTGGCCGAAGCAAAAACATACTTTTTGCCTCTGATGTGGCAGGTTTAAGAAACATAGATAAATTTAAAACAGATATGATTATTAAAGTATGCAATAATTTTGATGTTGAAAACTATTTATCTGGTGAAGGATGTTTGAGTTTTTTAGAAACTGAACAATTTAGAGAAAATGGAATAAACATATCGTTTCAAAATTTTGAACCGCCAGTTTATCCTCAGTATAGGAATAATGAGTCATTTGTGTCAGGATTATCAATTATTGATGCCTTAATGAATATTGGTTTTGAAGGGACAAAACAATTACTTGACAGGAAATAGGAATTGTGAGAGTAGGAATCTTAGGTAATATGAATAATAACCATTTTGCACTAATGCGTTATTTAAGAGATGAAGGTGTTGATGCTTACTTGCTATTATATCAAAATGAATTAGAGCATTTTCGACCCATTAACGATACTTTTAATATACATAAGTGGGAAAAATATATTGTTCAAACCGATTTGAGCTTTGGAGATTTCCCTGCTTTGAGAAGATATTTTTCACCTGCCAAAATTAAAAAATGGATAGATGATTTTGATTTTGTGATAGGCAATGGGTTTGCACCTGCCTATATGGTTGCATGCAAAAGAAAGCTAAACATATTTACCCCGGTTACAATCGGAGGCGAATACCTGAGAAATATGGCTTCTTTAAAAGGATTCAAAGATCGTGTTAAGCATGCTTTTCTTAAACACTTTCAAATAAAAGGGCTTAAAAACACAGATTATATATTCACAATTGATCAATCTCAAGAGAACTTATTTCATTTTAAAAAAAATAAGTTAACTACCAAGCCTATTGGCATGCCTATGGTATATAACCAAGAAATACCCAGCGTAGAAAATATTAATAACAAACTTAGGCGTGTGATATCTGAAATGGGAAAAGCTCAAATCGTAATCTTTTCTCATTCACGGTTATTGTGGAAAACATTGCCAAAATTAGATGTAGATAAAAATTATAAAGGCAAAAGAAATGATATTCTAATTAAAGGGTTTGCTAACTATATTAATCATTCTAAGCAAAGAACAGCCCGTTTGTTTTTGCTTGAGTATGGTGTGGATGTTAAAGCCACCAAAGAGCTGATTAGTAAACTCAAAATAGATGAATATGTAACTTGGCTGCCCAAAATGAGTAGGAAAGAAATAATGATACTACTTGATTATGTAGATATTGGTGCTAATGAATTTCATGGTAGAATGTGGGGAGGTACAGGTTGGGAGTTTTTGTCAAAAGGAGTTCCATTTTTCCATTATTTAGATATATCAAAGGAAAGGTTTGAGACCATATACAATATGCCCATACCATTTATGTTCAACTCTAATAAAAGCGAGCAAATTTCAAAATACATATTAAATTTTGAAGCCAACCCAAAGAAGTATGAATATATAAGAGCCGACTTAAAAAAATGGTTTAATACCAATAATGGTGTTGAATTAGCAAAAAAATATAGTAAAGTAATTCGAAATTTTGAGGAGAAGCAATAGTTGTTACATAATGCACTAAAATTTTTAATAAAAGATACGGCTATTTATGGCATTGCTGGTGCGATTACTAAATTTATAGCCTTGTTTTCCGTTCCAATTGTAGCAAGAGTTTTAACAAAAGACGAGTTTGGAACTCTAAATACAATAATTGCCATTACCGTGGTATTTTCAGGGTTTATAACACTAGGTCAAGATTCGTCCGTTGCAAGATGGTTCTTTGATAAAGATAAATCGGATAAAGAATACAAAGTAAAAGTTGTGAGTACTGGATTTTTGCTGCAGTTGACAGCTACAGTCATATTTGCCATAGTATTCTTTTTTTTTCACGGTAGAATTGGCACTCTAATTTTTAAAGAAGATTATAACTTAATACACTACTGGGAGTATTATATTTTTGCGTTACCGGGAGGAGCTTTTTTGTTGTTTTCAAACAATGTTTTTAAATGGACATTTCAAAGAAACAAGTATTTGTTTTTAACTCTGGGCAACTCAATATCAACAATTTTATTAACATTGGTATTTATTTTGGTTTATGATATGGGTATTTTCGGTGCCATTATCGCACCGGTTATCTCTGTTAACTTGTTTTCAGTCATTAGTTTAGTAATGAATAGAAACTATATTAAACTAACAAACAATTTTGATAAAGAGTTAATTATTCAGATGCTTAAATATGGATTGCCTTTTTCATTAATTGCGATTGTTGCTGCTTTATTACCTTCTATGGATAGGCTTTTTTTAATTAGATATGTTAACATGGATGTTATTGGTGAATATTCTGTTAGCTTAAAAATTGCAAGTTTATTAATGCTAATCACAGGGGCATTTCAAATCTCATTTGGGCCATATGCCTATTCTATTTGGAAAAAACCTGAGGCACCTAAAGTCTTAAGCGAACTTTTTACGATTTATTTAGGTGTACTGCTAGTAATTGGAACAACAATGACAGTTTTTGGAGAAATTGGAATCCAGCTTTTTGCTGGTGAGCAATATGTTAAATCTATTTTAGTACTGCCATTTATACTATTAGCTTACGCCATAAGAGGGTTAAACCAGTTTTCGACAATTGGAATAAACTGGTCAAAAAAATCATATTTTAATGTTTTTTCAATTTTAATACAACTTGCTGTGTTGCTAGTCTTTAATTTTTTGTTAACGGAAAAATTTAAAATTTTTGGAGCTGCAGGAGCCTTATTAATATCTAACCTAGTTTATGTAATATTTACCTTTATAATTTCGAATATGTATTACAAGATTAAAATAGATATTACAAAATCGCTAGTAATTATTAGCTTAGCAGTAACCGTACACTCTATAGTACTATTCGACTTCTATTATAATAGTTCCTTTCTAACAATTGCCAAGTTTGCAACTTTAATAGTTTATTATTTTATTCTATATTTCATTATTTTAAATAGAGATCAACGATTAAGTGTGGCATTAAAGGTTCAATCAGTTATGAAGCTTAAATAGTACATGACATGGTAGGCAAACTAATATTTTTCTAGTACGTTGAGTTAATGAAAGTTATAATTCTAGTTTTAAATTTACTAACCCTAGGAATAATCATAGCCTTAAGGCCAGATTTCTCTTTGCTATCTTCTGTTCCTTTTTTTTATGTCATACTATTGGCTATAAGTTGGATTGTTTCTAAAAATGGCGAATTTGGAAAAACTATTAAGCTGGTCTTGCTGATTTTGCCTTTTTACCTGTTCTATTCATTTATTACCTATTGGGATATACAAGGATTGGATGGTTTTTTTTATTCAGATGAAACTTATTTTTATCCCACTTTAAGTAGTTTGGCTAGCGAAAAATCAATTGCTGCCATTTGGCAAAAAACGATTATCACACATTCTCACAGAGATTATGAAGGTTTTTTTTTAATTCATGGTTCAATAGCTTATTTGGCTCAAAAGTACTTTGAAGGAAACTCCATTGTTTTGCAAAGTATATGGGTGGCTTTTTTTGGAGTGCTTACTAACTTATTTATATATAAGCTGTTCAGGTTTTATTTTTATGAGAATAAAGCTTTTAACCTTACACTTATTTTCGCTTTATTTACCCCTTTTGTATTTTATATGCCTTGGATATTGCGGGATATTCACATTGTACTTCTTTATTCAATCGCATTGTATTTTGTACATAAAAATACCTCCTTATTAAATATTGTTATTTTATTAATTATAAGTTTTATAACCATCGAATTTAGGTTTGAAAACGGGTTGTTACTATTAATTTTCCCTGTCCTCAATACTTTTATTAATAGTGACTACCAACAAAATGTAAAAAAATATTTTCCCACAATTTTATCATTTTCTGTACTAATCGTTTATTATGCGGTTACTATTGAAGAGCAAAACGTAATAACTTCAATTGATAAAATTGCTGTTTATAGTGAGTTTACAGACGAAAGTTTGAATGACGGGTTGGGAGCTAAATTATATGGCTTGCCTATTGGTATAAAGCAGTTGGCCATTGTTGTTAATTCGCAATTTACTCCCATGCCCCCTTGGTTTCTGCTTAGAGAATATAAAGGGTTTATCATAGGTTCTTTAATTATGCTAATAAATACTTCTTTTTGGTCGATACTAATTTTGATTGGTTTGCTTTTAACTACAAAAAAGAAAATTTTAAAAAAAATGCCAACTTCACTCAAGTATGTCGCATTATTTGGTGTACTTGTTTTATTTGTTAATTCACCTAATTTAACTATTCGTAGAGTGTTATGCATTTATCCCGTTTTTTATCTTTGGGTAGTTTATATGATCAGTTTGTTATCCAACACCTATTTAAAACAGCTAAGATATAAGTCAACAATAATCTATTGTGGTATGCTTATCTTTTATGTTATACTAAAAAATATTGTGTGACTAGTTAAGAAATATTGAATCAATTAAAAATGTTAAGTATGAATTTTTATGATATAGTTGCAAGTAATGGATTTTATTCTAAGTCAAGTCGACTTAAGTTTTATCTGGAAAATCAACTTTTTAAAGGGATTGACTTTAAAAATAAATCGGTTATTGATATAGGTGGAGGAAATGGACTTTTTGGATTTTATGCTGCAGTTAATGGAGCTTCCAAAGTTGTTGTAATGGAACCCGAATTTGAAGGTAGTTCGGCTGATATGATAAAAGAGTTCGGTGAAATTAATAATTTACTTGGAAGCTTGGGTAATATTACACACACAGCAGATGTGTTGGAAGATTATGATAGGGCAAACAACCAGTTTGATTATATACTGATGCATAACTCCATTAATCATATTGATGAAAAAGCATGCATCATACTTAAAGAGAATAAGGAAGCTCAACTAAAATATCTAAAATTCTTTAAATTACTTAAGGAAATATCAGTTTCAGGAACAAGTCTAATAGTACATGATTGTACGAGCAAAAATTTTTTTAATGACATAGGTATGAAATCACCTTTTGCTAAATCAATTGAATGGGAAAAGCATCAGCATCCCAAAGTTTGGGCGAAACTCTTAGCGGAAGCTGGATTTACCACTAAATCTATTAAGTGGACTACCTTCAATGCCTTAAAGGCTTTTGGCCAGATTATCATGGGTAATAGGTTTTTTTCATATTTTACTAATAGTGTTTTCTTACTTAAAATGGAAAAGCTTTAAACACTAATTGGTGAAAATTTTGTTGGTTATAGATAGCCTCGGGTCAGGTGGAGCACAAAACCAACTAACCCTATTGGCTCTTGCATTAAAAAGCAGAGGGCATAATGTAGTTGTATTTTTGTATTATGATAAGCCTTTTTTTAAACCTAGACTTGAACAGGGTAATATAACTTGTGTGTTATCTAAAAAAACAAACAAAATTGGGCTAGGAGTTGTACAAAACCTTGTTGGTTTAGTAAACAAAAATAAGTTTGACGGTATTATTTCCTTTTTAGATACCCCCAACTTTTACTCTTGTTTGGCACTAGTGTTTTCAAAACATAAGCCAAAATTGATCATTTCTTATCGCAGTAAAACCGATTTTACAAATATGTCTTGGTTTACCAAAAAGCGAAAAGAATGGGTAAATAATAGAGCTGACCATATTGTTACTAACTCTCATCATGAAAGAAAGAGATGGCAACAATCATATCCTAATCAAGCAGAAAAATGGAAAACCATTTATAATGTTGTAGATACTAAAAAATTTAAACCCAATACTTTTTCTAAAAGATCAGAGTCGTTTTTAGTTGTAGGCAGTGTTGGCCCGGCAAAAAATGGCTTGCTATTAATTGAAGCTTTAAATGAGCTAAAAAAAAGAGAGATTATAGTTTATATAACTTGGGTTGGACAAAAGGCAAAGGATATTAAAGAAAGAAGAGACTACATTGAACTGATGGAAAGTAAAATTAGTGAGTATGGCCTATCAAATCAGTGGGCATGGCAGGAGCCAACTCACACCATTCAAAAAGAGTATAGCTCATACAAAGCACTAATTTTAGCTTCATTAACAGAAGGCTTACCCAATGTTGTGTGTGAGGCACTTTGTAGTGGGTTGCCTTGCATTATTAGTAATGTATTGGATCACCCCAACCTTATTAAAAATAATGAATCCGGTTTTCTTTTTGACCCAATGAGTAGCAGAGAGTTATGTGAGGCAATAATTAGCATAATTTCTTTACCTGAAAGAAACTATGCTGAAATGCAACTTAGGGTAAGAGAAAAAGGGTTAAAATTATTTAATCAATCGTCATTTTTGGAGTATGAAAAATTATTAAGTTGTTCATGTTGAAAGCTATAGGTCTTTTTTTGGTTTTTGTTGTTAGAGTTATAAAGAGGTTGTTAATGTATTGTTACAGGCCACTTTTTAAGAAACATGGAAGAAATTTTATTTTTGATTCGTTTAGTCATTTTTCTTACAAAAATATAGAAGTAGGTAATGACGTTTTTATTGGGTCAGGAGCCCGATTTTCTGCCACTATATCTTATATTAAAATTGGTAATAAGGTTATGTTTGGGCCAGATGTTAGCATAAGGGGGGGCGATCATAATGCATCAACAATAGGAGAGTATATGTATGATGTAAAAAGTAAACTTCCTGAAAATGATTTACCTGTGATTATAGAAAATGATGTTTGGATAGGAACCAGATCAATAATTCTTAAAGGAGTTACCATTGGAACAGGTAGCATTGTTGCAGCAGGAGCATTGGTTATTAAAAATGTACCTGCGTATAGTATTGTGGGAGGAGTGCCTGCAAAAGTGATAAAGAAGAGATTTACAGAAGAAAAATTATTAGAGCACATTCAATTGTTAAAGGCTCAAAAAGTTTAGTGATTAAGAAGAATGTGATTTTTATTGGTTCGTTTAAAAGCAACACGGGTGATGGTGGTACTGGTGGGCAGCTATTTGCTTGCACTTCATTAATAGAATCGGATTTAAAAAATCATGCTAACTTCCTTCTTATAGATACTACTGCTATATCAATTCCTGCACCTCCTGTTTATAAACGATTTTTTAATGTATTTAAGAGACAATTGCAATTATATAAATTACTCCTATTTTATAGGGTTGATACCGTGATTGCTTTTTCGAGTGCCGGTCTTAGTTTCATAGAAAAAGGGTTTATGCTGTTGGTATCTAAATTATTTAGAAAAAGAACAATTTTTGCTCCCAGGTCAGGAATTACTAAAGCAGATTACGCCAATTCTAAAATTTATCGTAGCTTAATCCCTTTTATTATAAAAAATGTAGATATAGTTATTTGCCAAAACATGAAATGGAAATTGTTTTATCAAGGAATTAACCCCCTTAATAATAATGAATTCAAGGTTATTAAAAACTGGATTAATTTAGAGAAATATGAAGAGCTACCAACTCACTTTGATCAATCAGCTATTGTTAATCTTTTATATTTAGGATGGATTGAGACCTACAAAGGAATTTTTGATTTATTGGATGCTGCTCATCTCTTACGAAGTAAGCAGGTACAGTTCAATCTTAAAATTTTTGGATCAGGTAGTGAGATGACAAATGTAAACGCTACGATAACTCGATTGGGTTTAGAGGATTCCGTTCAAACTTTGGGGTGGGCTAATTTCAATAAAAAAATTGAGGCTTTTAATTGGACGGATATTTATGTGCAACCCTCGCATATGGAAGGTTCACCCAATACAATTCTTGAATCTATGGCACTCGGAAAGCCGGTAATTGGAACTAATATAGATGGAGTTATCGAATTATTAGATAATGGTGTAGGTATGATTGTGGAAAAAGAAAACCCCCAAAGCTTAGCAGATGGGCTTATAAGCTTGATTAGAGATAGCTCACTACAGAAAGAACTTAGGCTTAAAGGTTTAAAGAGAGTTAAGCAGAACCACAGTATAGAAGTTGCAGTATCTAATTGGAAACAAATACTTAATAATTAGGTCACTATATGTAGATAAAATAATTGAAATAAATGAAACAAATCCTCCAATCCTTTAAAACAGGCCAAACTATACTGGAAGAAATTCCTGAACCGATGGTATCAGGCAAAAAGGTACTTATCCGAACATCTAAGAGCTTGATTTCTTTAGGTACCGAACGAATGTTGGTAGGTTTTGGAAAGGCAAGTTATTTAGAAAAAGCACGCCAGCAACCTGATAAGGTAAAAATGGTGCTGGATAAGGTAAAAACAGATGGTTTAATGCTTACCATTGCCTCTGTAAAGAATAAGCTTGACCAACCAATTCCTTTAGGTTATAGTAATGTTGGTGTGGTTAATGCTATTGGAAATTCTGTAGCTAAATTTAAAATAGGAGATAGGGTGGTATCAAATGGTGCCCACGCAGAGGTAGTCTCAATTGGTGAAAACCTGATGGCTAAAATTCCGGACAATGTAACCGATGAAGAAGCTACCTTTACTGTAATCGGAGCAATTGCTTTGCAGGGAATTCGATTGGCCAACCCTACCTTTGGTGAAACCATTGTTGTACAGGGCTTAGGCTTAATTGGTTTAATAGCTTGCCAGTTATTAAAAGCCAATGGCTGCAAGGTAATTGGAATTGATCCCGATAAATCGAAATGCGACCTTGCTTCAGGGTTTGGAGTACAATCCATTCACTTAGGAAAAGGCTCTCCTGTTGAAAAAATACTGACATCAACAAATAATGTAGGTGTAGATGCTGTACTAATTACGGCCTCGGCTTCAACAGATGAAATTGTATCACAAGCAGCTCAAATGAGCCGAAAACGAGGGCGAATAGTATTAGTAGGTGTAGTTGGTTTAAAGCTAAATAGGGCTGAATTTTATGAAAAAGAGCTGTCATTTCAAGTATCTTGTTCGTATGGGCCGGGCAGGTATGATAACCGGTATGAGGGGCAAGGAATAGACTACCCTATTGGTTTTGTTCGATGGACAGAACAACGAAATTTTGAAGCTGTTTTAGAAGCTATGCGCACAGGAACCTTGGATGTTAAGCCATTAATTACTCAGAAAGTGCCTTTTGAGAAAGTAGTAGAGGTGTATGATACCATTGAAGGATCATCTTCTATTGCTACTATTATTGAGTATCCTATTTCAAAAGTGGAAAAATGTAATACAATTCGACTAAATAATGCAAAATTTGAGAAATCTGATGGAGTAATTGGCTTAATTGGAGCAGGTAATTTTGCTAAAATGACCATGTTGCCTGTATTAAAAAAAACAGGAGCACAAATGAAATACATTGCTTCTTCGGGTGGTGTTTCGGGTACCCATTTAGCTAAAAAATTTGGTATAGCTCATTCAACTACCGATTATTCAACCATTTTAAAAGATAAAGATGTAAAGCTGGTAATCATAACAACCCAGCATAATATGCATGCTTCAATGGTTACCAAAGTGCTTAAATCGAAAAAGCATGTGTTTGTAGAAAAACCTTTGGCTATTAATGAAGAGCAACTCAATAATATACATAAGGTTATGGGAGATTCAGAAGGACTTACATTAACCGTTGGATTCAATAGAAGATTTTCGCCATCAATTCAGAAAATAAAAAGTTTGGTGGGAGAAAATCCTGACACTATGAACATTACCGCTACTATGAATGCAGGTGCAATTCCTCAAAATTCGTGGGTGCAGGATATGGAGCGAGGAGGAGGAAGAATTATTGGCGAAGCCTGTCATTTTATTGACTTGATGGTGTATATAACAGGGAGTAAGGTAGCATCTGTTTGTATGAATGCAATGGGATTAGATGCTACATCAAGTACAGATAATGCCAGCATTTTATTAAAATTTGAAAATGGCTCCAATGGAGTAATTAATTATTTCTCTAACGGCAGTAAAAGTTACGCTAAAGAGCGTGTTGAAGTTTATCAAGAAGGAAAAACGTTAGTGATGGACAATTTCAGAGTGCTCAAAGGTTACGGATATAAAGGATTTAATAAGTTAACAACTAAGCAAGATAAAGGTCATAATAAGCAGTTTGAACTGCTTATTAAATCTTTAGAAAATGGAGGGCAACCCTTGATTCCTTATAATGAAATTTACAACGTCTCCAAAGCGAGTATCTTAGCTGTGGAATCTCTTAAAATTGGAGCTTGGGTTAGTTTAACAATGGACAGATTGCTTCCCTAAGTTCGCAATAACGTTCCATTCCGCCATCATGAAGCCCCACATCTACCGCCATCACGAGGGAAGTATGACCGAAGTGATCTGATCTTAGAAAACTAAATGAACAGGTTACTTCGCTGCGCTCGTAATGACGTTAATAATGGAGAGATTGCCTCACTACGTTCGCAATGACAATAACAGTTCATAACATTTTCAATGCTTAAAAAACTAACCACCTACCTAAAAATTACCCAACAAATGGGCATAAGGTATATGGCGTTTCGGGTTTCGTATGAACTAAAAAAGAAAACAGGGTTATTCAAAAAGAAATTTCCCATACGAATTTCTGATATTTCTGTCCCATCTTTACCAGAATGGCACAAGAATCAAACACCATTTTTTCAATGGAATTTTGATAAATTTCCTGAGTTAGATAGAGATGATATAACAAAGCTATCTAAACGAGTTGATAATTTAAAGAAAGGAAAAATAGAACTCTTTGGAGGAAAGACATATTCAACTCCTTTAAATGAATGGCATATAAACCCATTAACCGGGTATGAGTATAGTAAAATAACGCATTGGAGCAAAATTCCAGAATTTACCAAAGAAGCAGGCGACATAAAATACGTATGGGAAAAAGCAAGGTTTAGCTGGGTATATAGTTTTATTCGTTATGATAAACACGCAAGTCAGGACTCTTCAAAATTTATTTTCGATTCAATTGAATCATTTATTGACCAAAACCCTATTAACCAAGGCCCCAATTACATCTGTAGCCAGGAAATATCTTTACGCATATTAAACTGGGTGTTTGCCTTGTATTATTACAAACATTCAGAAGCATTGGATGAAGGCAAGTTTCATAAAATTTTGACTTCCATTAATGCGCAGATAGATCATGTGTATTCAAATATAAATTTTTCACGGATAGCTGTTCGTAATAACCATGCCCTAACAGAAACCCTAACGCTATACCTGACAGGCCTTTTATTTCCATTTTTCCCCAATGCTAAAAAATGGAAAACAGAAGGAAAAAAATGGTTTGAAAAAGAGATAGAGTATCAAATTTATGATGATGGTTCGTACTTGCAATATTCTATGAACTACCACCGGGTAGTAGTGCAACTACTCACCTGGGCTTTTACACTAGCTAAAAATAGTGGAGAAGAGTTTAACCCCGTAGTTTACGAAAAAGCAAAGAAAAGTGTAACCTTCTTAGAAGGGTGCCAAGATACTGTTTCCGGACAGTTGCCTCATTATGGATCCAATGATGGAGCCTTGTTTTTTCCATTAAATAATTTAGAATATCGCAATTACACTCCTCAATTAAATGCGTTAAAGTCGAGCTTAAATATTCCTGTATCTGCTAAAAACGATTTGTTTGAAGATTGTTTTTGGTACGGGCTTATTACTGAAATTGCTAAAGATGAAATTGCTGATAAAAGTACCTCTTTCCAATTTAAAGTGGGTGGGTACTATGTATGGAAAGAGCCGGATTCTCTCACTTTTTTGAGGTGTGGTTCACACAAAAACCGGCCTTCTCAAGCGGATAATTTACACCTCGATTTATGGGTAAATGGCCTAAACATTTTACGAGATAGTGGAACTTACCTCTATAATGGTTCTACAGATGAAGTGGCTTATTATAATAGTACCAGAGCACATAATACTGTTCAGGTAGGTGACGAAGACCAAATGAGGAGAGGAGATAGGTTTATTTGGTTTAATTGGTCAAAAGCAGTTAAAGTAGTAATAGAAGAAACTGATGATTTTTGGCAATTTAAAGGAACTATTTTGGCATTTGATAATTTAGAATTGTTGCGCAGTGTAAAGAAATATAAAAACCAGATGGTTTGGGAGATAGAAGATGAGATTCACAATAAACCCAAGGATAAACTAATGCATCAACATTGGCATCCTAATGCTACTAATATGTTCATTACTTGTAAAAATGAGATAGGCAGTAAAATCAAAGCAATTGAGACACATGGATGGCTTGCACCTAATTATGGCAAGTCAATTACTTCACCCATACTAACATTTACTACTCAAGGGAGTTTTTTATCTACACGAATAGAAGTTACCGGCTAGTGCGGATTTTACTTATTCATCAGTATTTTTTAGAAAAGGACGACCCGGGAGGCTCACGTTTTAATGAGATGGCTCAATTGTGGACAGGGCAAGGGCATGAAATAGTAGTGATTTGTGGGATGCTCAACTATGTAACCGGTAAAATACCCAAAAAGTACAAAGGCAAACGCTTTGATGTGAGTTATTATAATGCAAAGTTAAAAGTGCACAGAGCTTATGTAAGTAGTGGGTATAATAGTAGTTTTTTTGGCCGGCTTTGGGCATATTTTTCGTTTGTATGGTTTGGAACATGTGCTGGCCTCAAGGAAAGGAAAAATTTTGATATTATTTTAGCTACATCTCCTCCACTTTTTATTGGGATAATTGCTATGGTTTTATCTCAGATAAAAAGAATAAAGTTTGTGTTTGAAGTGCGAGATTTATGGCCTGAGTCCGCTATTGAAACAGGAGTAGTAACTAATAAGCTAATTATTAAATTGAGTTATTGGCTTGAGAAAAAAATATATAAAAAAGCATTTTTAATTAATGTATTAACTCCAGCGTTCAAATCAGTTTTAGTATCTAAAAAAAATATACCAAATAGTAAACTATTTATGATTCCCAATGCTTCAGATTTTAATGGTTCTGAAAAAGCTTTAAGATCAAAAAAATACTTGAAAATTAAAAACGAGTTGAATCTACATAATTGCCTTTCGGTAATCTATATTGGAGCTCATGGGGTTGCCAATCATTTAGATCAGGTATTAGATGCTGCAATACTACTTAAAAATGAAGGGGTGCGATTTATTTTAGTTGGAGATGGAATGGATAAAAATAGGTTAGTAAAACGTGTTGAAAAAGAGCAAATTGCAAATATTGAATTTGTGGATCCTGTTCCCAAAGAAGAGGTTTACAATTATATACTAGCTTCTGATATAGGAATTTCTGTTCTTAAAAATGTGACTACATTTAAAACCGTTTATTCCAACAAAACATTTGATTATATGGCTTGTAAAAAGCCCGTAATTATGGCTATTGATGGAGTTTCTAAAGAACTTATTCAAACGGCCAATTCCGGGTTATTTGCAGAACCTGAAAATGCAGATGCCATTGCTAATCAAATTTTAGTCTATAAAAACGACAAAGAATTGTTATATAAACATGGCCATAATGGCTATGTTTATGCCAAGTCTCATTTCGACAGAGTAAAGTTGAGTAAAGAATATATGAAAGAGATAAATGAAAAAT
>CAZZML010000002.1:0-27853 GCA_964654735.1 uncultured Roseivirgaceae bacterium
GTAAATACATACGCTTGAATTGCCGCCACCATTAATTCCAATACCATAATAAATAGTAAGAATGGAGTTACTACGCCCCCCACAACATACGATTTAAACATAAACACCATGGATGCTAAACTAAGTACCACAATATGGCCTCCAGATATATTAGCAAACAAACGTATCATTAATGCGAATGCCTTAGAAACTGTACCTAAGAGCTCAATAGGTGCGAGAAGAAATCGCACAGGAACCGGTACACCAGGCATCCAAAAAATATGCTTCCAATATGCCTTGTTTGCGCTAAACTGCACGATTAAAAAGGTGAGTAAAGAAAGCGTAAATGTAAAAGCAATATTCCCCGAAAGGTTAGAGCCTCCAGGGAAAAATGGGATTAAACCAATTAGGTTGTTAATCCAGATAAAAAAGAATAAGGTTAAAAGATAAGGTAGGTACTTACCCGCTTTTTTCTCTCCAACATTAGGGACAACTATTTCGTCTCTAACATAAATAATAATAGGCTCGAAAAAAGACTGCATGCCTTTAGGAGCACTCGTTCCTCTTTTTTTATACTTACCTGCAATAGAAATAAAAACCCAAGAAATTAACGCAAATGAAAGAAATAGAGAGAATACATTTCGTGTAATTGAAAAATCTAATGGTTTTGCTGCATGCCCGTCTTCTTCATGCTCACCTGCATAATAAATATGTTCATGCTCTAAAACGTACGATCCTTTATCAGTAGTAATTGTGCCGTCTCCATGATAAAAACCACCAGACATAAATACATCAAGGCCGTGTTCGGTCCATAAAATTATAGGAAGCGGCATTGCCAACTCTCCCCAAATATGAAATTCGTGGGTATCTTGAATATGGTGCATAATCATTTCAGAAGGACTGAACTCTTCATCGGTGCTTTCTTCTGAACTGCTTGCATTAGCTATTAATAAAGGAGTAGCTATAAAAAATGCTATTAGTACTAAATTTTTAAGGGTATTTCTACCTTTTTCAAACAATGATGTCATATAAATTCCTAAAATATCAGGGCCAATTCTAATTGCGACTGCAAAAGTATAAAGTTAAGTTTCTAAATGAAACGATTTATTGCAAAATCTATGAACGAATTCGTTTATAAATATCCAAGATTACAATGGCTTCGTATAAAGGGTATAAAGCAAAGCTGGTAAACACAATATTTTTCTTTTGCTCTGGAAAATACTTGGTGAGAACCACCACAGATATAGCTGCCAATAAAAATTTAAACATGATAGATGCCATATAATACCATACAGCAATTTCACTCTCTTTACTCATTCCTTTAATATTAACCATAAAGGCCATAGATGAGATTAAAAAATAAAAGCCAACCAACGAAAAAAACATGGTTGGCAATTCAACTATATTGTAATGTGTTAAGGTAGAACCTGCTCCTGCAACTGCTAAGCTTAATATTATCAGTTTCGAAAAAAAATAAAAAATACTATTCATTGGTAATATCTCGAATAACCTTAACTAAGGTAGCTATTAAAAAAAACATCATTAAGCCCATAGTAAACCATGGTTTTTCAGTTTGGTAATGGTCATCTAACCTTTTACCCACCCAAAAGCCTAACAATATGGCTGCCAAAAATTGAAAAGCCAGCCCTGTGTACTTAAAGTATTTATTAAGCGGTTTTGGCTGATTTTTTAAAGAGTTCTTTTGATTGTCCGTTTTCACCAATTTTTATTTCTTTTATTGAAACACCCATTTTGCAACCTCCATTAAAGGTTGCTCCAGATTCTACAATCAATTTATTGGTGATAATATCTCCATGAACTACCGCTGAAGATTTTAATAACAAAAGATCAGAAACCTCAACAATTCCTTTCACCTCTCCTGCCACTTCAGCATTCTGAGCCAAAATGTTGCCCTCAACTTTACACGACTGCCCTAATGCGACCTTCGATTTTGTAACAATACTGCCAACTACTCGTCCTTCAACTCTAATATTACCATAGGCCTCGATGTTCCCTTCAAGGGTAGTTCCTTTGCCAATAATATTACTAGAATTGCTTAGCTCTTCAGCTACTTTTTTTTCATCCTTATTAAACATGTTCTTATATATTACGAGTATTTAAAACAAAATAAAATCCTCTGGATTAACGGCATTGCCTTTATACCAAAGTTCAAAGTGAAGATGAGGTCCATCAGTCAAGTCTCCCGTATTGCCAATTATGGCAATTACATCTCCACCAGTTACAAAACTACCTGTTTTTTTTAATAACTCAGCATTATGTTTATAAACCGATATTAGGTTGGAGCTATGCTGAACGGCAATTACATAGCCAGAATCCTGTGTCCAAGATGATATTATAACCGTACCACTAGCCACACTCATGATCGGTTCATTTTTCTTGGATACTATATCAACGCCAAAATGGTCTTCATTAATATCATATTTTTGCGAAATAAGCCCTGATATTGGAGGGTATAAGAACATTTCTTGAAGTTCACTTACCGTTCTTGATGTTAAATTCAATGTTGAATCTACAAATTCAAACTCCTTTCTTAACTGCGAATCAATGGGGGCTGTAGATAAGTTAATGTACTTACGGTCTTGCAACGAAGAACGTTGACGAAAGCTATCAATTCTTGCTGAGTCAATATCTCCAGTTAAAAAACCCTTAAATAATGAGATGAACTGGTCTTTGTGTTGCACTTCTATTTCTAAAGAATCGAGTTTTAAAGAAAGTGTATATAATTTCTTATTGGCTTCAATTTGAGCATGTCTTGGGTCAAACCACTTTTCAAGCAGGGTTCTACTTAAAAACAAACTTATCACTAATAAAACAAGAAAAAACAAAGATGAGAAAAGTAAAAACTTGGCATATGTAAATCCAAGAAATCTTTTTTCTGCAAAATTTTCCTCATTTCTAATTATCAAGAGGTATCGTTCTGTTAACCAGTTCGAAAAAGTTTTTTTTGGTTTCAATGACTTAGTACTCTGTTTTTTGGGGCAAAAATAGAGATAAAAAAGTATTATTGTATTAATTGAAAAAAAATAACGTTAGGTAAAATAAGGAATACTCAAGTAAAGCGAATTGAATAATACAAGAAGAATAACTTTCTTTCTACTGCTAATTGCATTGGCATTTTTTTATTCCTGTTCTTCAGAGAAAAATGCGCCATTAAATAGAGCCTATCATAATACTACGGCACATTATAATGCGTATTTCTATGCTTTAGCTCAAATAACATCTATAGAAGAGGGCATTAAAGCAAGTCAATCTGTAGATTATGATCATATTTTACCCATTTTCCCTGCCATAGATTCTGCCAATAAAGAAACTTATAAAGTAGAAATTGAGGAAGCCATAAAAAAAGCCTCTATTGTTATTCAGTATCATAAAAACAGTAAATGGGTTGATGATAGCTATACTATTATTGGCCAAGCAAGAATGTATGGCTATGATTACCCTAATGCTATTGAAACGTTTAAATATGTAAATACCAAAGGCGAGGACATAAATGCAAAACACTGGGCACTAATCAATTTAATGCGAACCTTTATTGAGAATAATGAGATGAGCAATGCTGAAGCAGTTGCTGATTATTTAAGTAGAGAAAAGCTGAATGAAAAAAACTTAAAGTACTCTTACTTAATGAAAGCTTTTTATTATCAAAAGCTTGATCAAAAAAATAATATGGTAAAAAATCTGGTAGCTGCAGATCTCCTGTTAACCAAACAAGAAAGAGCAAAACTGTTTTTTATCATTGGCCAAGTTTACCAAGAAATTGGATTTGAATCTGCCGCTTTCGACTATTACAAAAAATGCATACGCAGCAATCCCGAATATGAGCTTTCTTTTTACGCCAAACTAAATATGGCGCAAGTTACCCAATTGGGCGAACGCAGTGACATTAAGGACGTAAGAAAATATTTTAAAAAACTTGTAAAAGATGAGAAAAACAGGGAATTCCAGGATCGAATTTATTTAGAATGGGCAAAATTTGAACTGAAGCAAGGCTACCTTTCAGAAGCATTAGCTAATTTTAACCTATCTATTCAATTTAGCAAAAACAATCCTCAGATTAAAGGATTAGCTTATTTAAGGCTTGGTGAAGTGTATTTCGACACGCTTAAAGATTATAGTATAGCCCAAGCATATTATGATAGTGCAGTTACTACATTGCCTAAAAACTACGAAGACTATGAAAAAATTGCAACTAGAAACGAAGTACTAACTCGTTTTATCAAGCAAATAAATACTATAACTCTACAGGATAGTCTTCTAAACCTCTCAACAAAAGATTCAACAGAATTAATGGTTCTGTTTATAGCAGAAGCGGAGAAGAGGAAAGAATTAGAGAAAGAAAAAGAAGAGAAAGAAAAAAGGAAAGAAGCAGCCGAAAGTTTCTTTTCTTTTAACCAAGAACCAACTGAGATTGGAGGTGGAAATTGGTACTTTACCAATCCTACGGCTGTAAGTAAAGGCCGAACGGAGTTTAAAAATTTATGGGGAGAAAGAACCCTTGAGGATCATTGGAGGAGGTCGATAAAATCGTCTGTTATTGATGTCGATGCTGACCCAAACATCGAAGATAATCAAGAAATCGCATCTTCAGAGGAAGATGATAAAAGCTCCGTCAATAATCTGGTGTCAGGATTTTTTAGTCAGGTGCCCAAGACAAAACAAGATGTAGCCGATGCACATAAAAAACTTGAAGATGCCTATTACAATTTAGGCAATATTTATCATTTTGAGCTCGAGGAAGATAAAAGTGCAATTGAAAACTACGAAATTCTATTAAACAGATACTCCAAAACACTTTACGAACCAGAAGTTCTTTATCTTTTATACCTAATTCAAATTGAATCAAACTCAGCCAAAAGCGAAGGATATAAAAATCAAATTTTCAACAAATACCCAAACTCATTATATGCAAACCTTATATTAAACCCACATTTTGTTGAAGAAAGTAACAAAGCAAATGAAAAACTCGCAGTGGAATATCAAAAAGCATATAAGCTATTTAAAGGGGGTGATTATGAAAGTGCAAAGCATTTTATTAATACCGCCATTGGAGGGTCGCCTAAGGCTAGTTTTATTGCTAATTTTTGGCTCTTAAATGCACTAATAATTGGTAAAACAGAATCATTACCTGAATATCAGTTGGCACTCAATGATTTTATAATGGAGTATCCTGAAGGAGAACTAAATGAATATGCCAAAAAATTATTAGAGGCCTCTAAAACATATCAAAATCGTCTTGTTAAACTCACAGAGACTAGATTTAGTAAAGTAGTTGCCGACCAAGATCATTATTTTGTCTTAATTTCAGACACTACTAGTGAGAAAACGGCTAATGAGGTTATAAATAGACTTATTAATTCGCAATATGCAAATAAGAATTTCAAGGTAGGAAAACTCGACTTGCAACCCACAAGCTCTTTTATAGTAGTTAAAACGTTTAGCAATAAAGACGAATCTCTGCTTTTTTATGATATAATTAAATCCGAGCAATCAATCAAAAATGTTATTTTTGTTATTTCTAAATTAAATTTCGAACTTTTATACCAAACTAAAGAACTTGACACTTATCTCACATTTTTTGAAGCAAATTACTAACCATTAATGAGTAGCATAAAAAAAGACCGAAACATAAAATCTAAGCTGGTTTGGGCTATTTGGATTCTCCTTATAGGAATATTTGCTGGGCTGCCATTTTATATATATGCTGTTTCCAATGATTTATTTGGCCTATTTGGCAAAATGCCTGCTCTCAGTCAACTTGAAAATCCGGAAACAGACCTTTCTTCAACACTATATTATGCAAATGGAGAGGAAATGGGTAAATATTTTAGGTCTAATAGGAGCCAAGTTACATATGACCAATTATCTAATGATTTGAAAATGACTTTGGTAGCTTCCGAAGATCATCGTTTTTATAATCATTCTGGGCTTGACTTAATAGCCTATTTAAGAGTAGTAAAAGGTTTATTAACTTTTAATCTTGCAGGTGGTGGGAGCACCATTACACAACAACTGGCAAAAAAGCTATACTCAACTAGGGATGAAACAATGGAAGGTAGTATTACCAAGCTAGGAAAAATTCCAAGGCTTATTGTTTCTAAAACTAAAGAATGGCTTATTGCAGTTACACTGGAAGAAACATTTACAAAAGAAGAAATTATTGCGCTATACCTCAACACAGTTGACTTTGGCAGCAATGCTTTCGGGATAAAGGCTGCTTCTGTCACCTTTTTTGGCAAAGAACCTTCTGAGCTAAATTTTCAAGAATCTGCTACATTAATTGGGCTATTACAAGCTGTTACACGATTTAATCCTGTTCTCAATTACGACAACTCTTTTAAAAAACGTAATGAAGTTTTATTTAAACTTCAGAGGCAAGATGTAATATCAAAAGTTGAATACGACTCGCTTATTCAACTACCCATAGATTTGAGCAATTATAAAGTTGCCAATCAAAACACCGGATTAGCCAATTATTTTAGAGCCGTTATCCAAAATGATTTACTTAAATTTTGTAAAGAACGCGGCATAGATTTATACGAATCTGGATTAAAAATACATACTACCATTGATAAAGATTTGCAACAGTATGCTGAGAATGCCATGAGTTATTGGATGGATTCTTTACAAACAACATTTAATGAATCTTGGGGTAAGCGTAACCCATGGGTGGATGAAAATGGAAAAGAAATTAAGAATTTTATAAGCCGGGTAGTCAAACGTACAGATCATTACCGTAAGTTAAAACGCAAATATGGAGCAGATTCCGACTCTATAGATATTGTGCTTAATCTACCTAAAAATATGAGAATATTTACTTGGGAAGGAGAAGTAGATACACTTATGAGCCCAATAGACTCTTTAAAATATTATAAAAAGTTTTTACAAGCAGGATTTATGGCCATGGATCCGCATACAGGCAATATTAAAGCCTGGGTCGGGGGTATTAACTATAAGTATTTTAAATACGACCACGTAAAACAAGGCAAAAATCAACCCGGCTCCACGTTTAAACCTATCGTGTATGCAACTGCTATTGAAAACGGCTACTACCCATGCTATGAAGTGATAGATGAACGCAGAACTTATGAAACAGGGGGCACGCCCCCTACTTGGTCTCCAGAAAACTCCAATATGAAGTTTACCGGTGAAAAAATGACCATCCGTAAAGGAATGGCACAATCTAAAAACTCTATTACTGCTAAAATTATGAGCTTAATAGGACCTGAAAACGTAGTTACAAAAGCTAGGTCTTTAGGAATTGAAAGTGAGTTAGCTCCAGTACTATCACTAGCACTAGGCGTAAGTGATGTTTCAGTTTATGAGTTGGTCGGAGCTTATAGTGCATTTGCCAACAAAGGAATTTGGACAAACCCATTTTACATTAGCCGAATTGAAGATAAAAATGGCGAAATTATACAGCAATATGTGCCTCAACAAAAACAAGCCTTGAGCCCAGAAGATGCTTATTTAATGTTACATATGCTGAAAGGAACCCTAGAAGAAGAAGGGGGTACAGCTCGAAGACTTGACTACCAATACAACCTTTTAAAAAATGGCAATGAAATAGGTGCCAAAACCGGAACAACACAAAATTATTCTGATGGTTGGTTTATCGGAGTTACTGAAGACTTAGTGGCTGGGGTATGGGTTGGAGGCGATGATCGTGCCATTCATTTCCCATCGATAAAATATGGTCAAGGAGCCTATATGGCTTTACCTATTTGGGCTACTTTTATGGCCGATGTTTATAACGATGATTCTCTGGGGTATGAAATGCAACCATTTAAAAAACCAAGAAAGTCCCTATCGGTTACATTAGATTGTGATCAGTATGGTTTAATTCCTCTCGATTCTGCAGAAAAAGCTTTAATTGAATTGAATAGTACTGATTTGGATGAGGAGGGAATTAACTAATGCTAGACCGGCAAAAGTTGGTGGCTGGCGTTCCTCATAATCCTGGTGTTTATAAGTATTATAATAAACTAAATACACTCATTTATGTAGGCAAAGCTAAAGACCTTCGAAAAAGAGTAGCAAGCTATTTTAATAAAAGCGCAAATCATAACCGAAAGACTCAAAAACTTGTTTCTGAAATTACAAGGCTGGATTACGTTGTAACCAACACCGAATTTGATGCTTTACTCTTAGAAAATAACCTTATAAAGGAAAACCAACCTAAGTATAACATTCTTCTTAAGGATGATAAGTCTTTCCCATATATCTGCGTTACGCACCAGCGGTTTCCTAGAATATACAGTTTACGAAATATTGATAATGCTAAAGGCGATTTTTATGGCCCCTACATAAGTGTGGTTAAGATGCGCTCCGTGCTTGACCTTGTGAATAAAATATATTCTCTACGAACTTGTAAGTATAGTTTAACTGAGCAAAATATTAATAATGGCAAATACAAAATCTGTTTAGAATATCATATTGGCAATTGTAAAGGGCCTTGTGAAAATTTGCAAACAGAGGAAGATTATAATAAAAATTTAAAACAAGCTGTTAATATTTTAAAAGGAAACATTGCTGCTCCTAGAAAGTTTTTAGAAGACAAAATGCATACTTATGCTTCAAACTTGGCCTTTGAAAAGGCAGAAGAGTATAAAGTAAAAATTAATCAGCTCAACACCTTTTACAACAAATCTATAGTAGTAAACCCAAAGCTCAATTCACTCTATGTGATAGCACTTATTAGTACTGATAAAAAAGGTTACCTCCATTTTATGAAAGTAACCAATGGAGCTATTACACAATCAAAATCATTAGAAGTAAAAAAGCAGCTAGATGAATCTGACACCAATATAGTTATGTCAGCTATTCCGCAGCTTATCCATAATATAGATACAACTACACCTGTGAAAATTCTTTCTAATATTGAATTATTAGAAGCCCCAGAGCCATTATTTATAGAAAAGCCTAAAATCGGAGATAAGAAGAAATTAGTTGATATGTGTTTAAAAAATGCTTTATTCTTAAAACGAAATAGTGAGCAAAAAAGCGATGTTACTAACAAAACTGATAAAACCTTAGAACTTCTACAAAAAGCATTAAATCTTACTGAATTACCTACCCATATTGAATGCTTCGATAATTCAAATATTCAGGGAAAACACCCTGTTGCCTCAATGGTTTGCTTTAAAAATGGAAAACCTGCAAAAAAAGAGTATCGAAAGTTTAACATAAAAACAGTAACAGGTTCGGATGATTTTGCTTCTATGACGGAAGTAGTAAGCCGAAGATATAAGAGGTTACAAGAGGAAGAAAAACCTCTCCCTAACCTAATTCTTATAGATGGTGGCAAAGGTCAACTATCTGCCGCTATAGAAGCTCTAGAAGTAACAGGAACCTATGGGAAGGTAGCTATTATTGGCATTGCTAAAAGATTAGAAGAAATTTACTTGCCTGGAGATAATTTGCCTATACATATCAGCAAAAAATCTCCTGCATTAAAATTACTTCAACAGCTTAGAGATGAAGCACACCGTTTCGCTATTACTTTCCACAGATCGAAACGATCTAAAGATCAGATTAAAAGTTTCTTAGACAACATAGAAGGTATTGGAGAAAAAACTAAAAATACTTTATTGGCAACCTATAAATCGCCTGCCAATATAAAAACATCTCCCATGGAGGAGCTCAGTATTCTAATAGGTAAACATAAGGCAAGCCTGCTTAAAAAGCATATAAAAAAAGCCTCTTCCAATTAAGAAAGAGGCTTTTCTAAATATGGTATTATGCTAGTAAGACCATAAATTATGCTCTCGCTCTAATATTTTCATCTCCTCCCATTGGCTAGCCATTAAGCCTTGCTTAGCCGAACCTCCATAATATGAAGCAATTGGTAAGTTATCAGGGTTTTCAATTTTATACAGTTCACCATGAAACAGTCTTAACAAAAATGCATCTCCCAGATTTCTATTTTCAGCACTATTCTGTTGGTTATACCAAACTGCCTTGTCAGGATGCTCTCTAAAGAACCTCTCTAAATCTTTATATGCGAAAGTTGCTACATAATAATTAGCTCCATCATTAGAGTATTTGCCAGGCACAATAAGTTTAACAGACTGGATATCCCTAAACTGACGTGCTCTTCTTTTATCAAAAACTATATCCTCCATTACTTCCATAATAGCAATATCCGTTGCAAAATATTTCTCTGCTACTTCCCCACCATAAACCTCCCACAAATTAGGATCAGAACTTGGAGCAATACCAATTTCATTATCGTTCAAATCTTTTTTAGCTATATAGTTAGTACCGTTATACTCTGCTATATCACCTTCAAAATATGGATAATCTACTTCGTATAAAGGTTCTGGCTCTGGCTCACTAGTGTCCACCTCAGTTTTATTTAACCTTTCTAAAAACTCAGCCTTGGTCATTTTACGTGTTAAAGAGTCCTCCCAGTACACATTTTGAATTTGATCTGCCATTACGGCATCAATAATTATTTTGGTGAATTCATTATTCTTAGCAAAAAAACCTTTGTTTAGCTTTTGCTCTAAATCTACACGTGTCCAAACTCTTTGCTTATAAAGCTGCTCGTACTTAGGAATAGGATTCACAGAGTTAGGATTATACTGGCTTACCACCTCTCTCTCTGACAATCCTTCTTGTGCTATAGCACTTCCTGTTAAGCCAACAACAGCCAATAGAATGGCATAATTTCTGAAATTGAATCGCATCTTAAAATTTTATTTAAATGAAAAGAAGAGTTAGTCTCATAAGAATAACTCCTTCTTTGTCTAATTAATTGCTTTTTACCAACACTTTATAAATCTCATTACGTGCTTTAACGTTCTCAGATTTATTTTGGAAGTTAGTTCTTACTACTCTCTTAATTGTAAATATATAAAGATCACCTTTACGTGCTTGCTGAGCAAACTGAGTTAATGTGATTTTATTTTTTGTGAATTTTTGAACCTTTACAGGATCACCATTTCTAACTAATTTAACTTCAACCTCTCGTACACGGTAACGAGCGTCTTTAGGCACATCACTGGCAAAACTTGGTTCTGCTTTAGCATTAACAGTAACCTGTCTAAATGCTCTGCCTTTTACTCCATCCGCCATATTGCCTGCTGAACCAGGAATAACTAGTTCATATTTAGGAAGTGGTATATCTTTTACAGAAAAAGTTTTTGTGCCTACAGTAGATCCGTTACTTCTTACAGTCATTACTACTTTACCTCTCGTTTTAGGAATGATAGTAACCTCCCCTTTTCCTGCTCCTTTTACAACAGTTGCATTGGTAGCAGTAATGGAAGGGTTATAACTTGTACCTAATAATGGCACTTGAACATTAAGCGCATTACCACAATTTTTCCATAAAGCTGATAGTGCACTTGAAGAAATTAATATACTTGGCTTAATAACTGTGTAGTTTATAACATCTTCATAAATTTTTCCATCCAATTCAATCTTAGCTTTATATGATTTTTCACCAGACCCAGAAGCAGAAAACTCTACTTGACCAAACTTAATATCATTGCCAGCAATAGTCATTTGAGAAAGAGGTAACGCCTTCCCGTCCTTATACATCACAGGGTTTAAGGCAGACGAAGAGGCTGCAATAAACATTTCTGCTTTATACTTTGCTCCTGCTGCTACCACATTAGATTCTGCTCTAATTAACGGGAAAATCTTATCAAACGATACTTCACCGGCACCTACACTATCTGCCAAGATAGCTAGAGCCACTCTTTCATAATTTAATATTTCCGTTTCAAGGTAACTCATAGTTGCCATACCGGCAGCTGTAGGTGTATTTTCGAAAAAATACTGCGCAAAGTTTTTATCTTTTTGATCAGGGTCGTTTGCGGCAAATTCGATATCCTTAGCATCTCGTCCTAATAAAGGAAATTTCTCATCTGTTTCGCCTGTTTTAGTTGCCAAAAACTTAGAATAATTATTAAGCATTGCTTTCAACGCTTTTCCCTTTCCTTGTGGACCCATCATCATAGTGCCTACTTTATCATAATCTTTAGCACCAATAAGAGCTCCTGTTTCATCATCATAACCATCAGGGTCACCAGCACCAGTTATTATAGCCATCTCCTTTTTTAGGTCATTCATGGTACCAATAACTTTCTCAGTCTCTGTTCTTATTTCTTTAGCTAAACCTAGAATTGCTACATCCGCTTCTAAATTATTTCTTTTAGCAACTTGAGCTTCAATACCAGCAATGGTTTGTTCGTTTTTTGAGCTATAATCTCCAGCCATCGTGGTGAGGGCTTGGTCGATAAAAATGAATTTATCTAGTACAGCATTACTTACCTGCAAGGCAAGTAGTGCAGTAAGCACTAGATACATCATCCCAATCATTTTATCTCTTGGGGTTTGTCTACCTCCAGCCATATTATATGTTTTTTAAGTTAATATGTTTCACAATACAGTTTTTTGATAATAAAGGCTTAATTGCTACCTTTCATAGCAGTTAACATACTACCATAAATACCATTAAGAGAGGTTAAATTACCTGTAAGTTTTTGCATTTCTTGAGAAAACTTCTCAGTTCCTTTTCCTGCTTTTTCCATGTTCTCCATAACGCCTGCCATGTTACCATAAAACTTACTCATCGTTTTAACATGTGAATCCGTACTTTGAAGCTCCAATTCATACACAGAATTTAAGGCTCCTAATTTTTTCGTAATTCCTCTTACTTCTTCATGATACTGTTTTGCATCGCCAGAAGCATCTGCCATACTGCTCATTGCTTGTGCAGTTTGTGCATAAGAGCTAGACATATCAACTAAATTTTTAGAAGCAGCTTTTACATTTTTAGAATAATCTTCGGTTGCAACAGCTGCATTACTTAAGCTAGCCATGCCTTTGGCATTGGTAGCTAAATTATTCATTCCTTTACCTAAACTTTCTATAAGATCCGGTCCTATTTTTGCACTTTCGAGCATGTGATCAAGCTTTTGAGCTACATTATCTCCTTTTCCTCCACTCGAAATTCGTGGGCTCGTAATAGGTCCTGAATAATCTTCAGCTAATTCTGGATATACCTTAGCCCAATCTGGATCCTTATGAGGTGGCTCAAATGCACTAAGAAAGAAAATCACAGCTTCAACGCCCAAACCAATTCCAAGCATAACGCCTGCGCCAGGTAAGTGTTGTATCTTAAATAATGCACCAACAATTACTACTGCAGCTCCAATGCCATATACTTTTGGCATAATGGTTTTGTAGAGCAAGTCTGAAAATCCACCTTTTTTTTGTTTACTCATTGTCTTGTTGTTTAAGTTCTTCTATGATGATTAAAGTTTGATAGCTAATAATACTACCTTTTTACAAGGTATAAAATTATTTTATAAATTAAAATTCTGCGCCACTTGATCTTCCAAGATGTGTCATCGCACATCTGAACCCAATGTAGGCACGAGTTGAATCTTCATATTCAAAAGCCCTTGTTCCTGTCTCAAGGAAAAAGGCTACGTCTTTCCACGATCCTCCTCTAATAACTTTTCGAGGTTCGTTTTTATCTTTATACTCTGGGTTTAAATCCCAAACCAAAGGAACAGAAGCAGGGTTAAATGCATCTTGTGTCCACTCAGATACATTGCCAGACATATCTACTAAATTATAATCGTTAGCAAAATACGATCCAATTGGTGATGTATAAGCATAACCATCATCGTAATAATTACCTCTACCTGGCTTAAAGTTGGCCAACATACACCCTTTGCTATTTCTTAAATATGGATTACCCCAAGGATATTTCGCCATATCTCTTCCTCCTCTTGCAGCATACTCCCACTCGGCTTCTGATGGCAGCCTAAAGTTTGGCATAGGCCATTCGCCCACTGAACTTCGGTAATCATTAAGGTATTCGGTACGCCACTGGCAAAATACTTTGGCTGCTTTCCAGCTTACTCCCACCACAGGGTAGTAATCATAGGCAGGATGCCAAAAATAATATTCTTGCAAGGGATCGCCCATATGGTGAGTAAAGTCTTTGGTAAAAACGGTTGTATCAGGATAGTAGTTATCTTTAATAAACTGTTCGCCCAATGTACTAGCAGAATCTTCTAGCACTGCAAAAATAAACTGACGGAACTCATTATTTGTAATTTCAGTCTCATCCATAAAAAAGGAGCCAATGGTTACCTGTTTGTTATGGTTAATTTGAGTGGCACCTACATCCTCATCTGCTTGACCCATATGAAATGTACCTGCCGGAATTGGAGCCATACCAAAAGGGGTTGTCATTATCCAGCCATCTCTTTCGGCTACTCCAACTAGTTCTCCCATGTCTCCGCCTTTTCCGCCACCGCCAAAAAGACCACATCCTGTGATGCTTATTAATCCAACTAATAATAGACTTAAAAGTCTTGCTTGTTTTATATTAAGTTTTATCATGCTCTAAAGTTATTCCACATTTAAATATACAAACGCAGTTCATTTTTTTTGTTATTTGTTATTTGTTTTAAAAGCAATTCAATCCATCCTGCTAAAAAAACAATTCTTATTGAAAATCGCACCACAAATTGTGGAATATTTATGAAAAACCAAAATAAATTAAGAATTACTTCCTAAACCGAGGGGTTCTGACAATTTTTCTTGACCCAAATGGATTAATTGGTAATGCATAACTTAAACGAATTTCATTTGATGTTGCTTGTTTGGCTTGTTGATCATGTACTATATAATCAAAACCATAACCTATTTGAAGTGCATTCGATTTAAGTAAGTTCATACCTACTATAAGCGAGGCTGACTCCAAATATTTATAGGTTATTCCACCCCAAAATTTATTGTTATATTTTAGTATTGCTCCTAAATTAATTAAGTATTTGTTAAAATCTGACTGTACGAGTAACGAAGGAGTTAACTCTAAATTGTATGTAATATCGTAATGATACCCCCCCATAAAATATATTGTTGGCTCTAACGAATTTCTTAACTCATCTGATCCAAAAGTAAAACTGGGGTTTAATAAGTGTGATACACTTATTGAGCCATATAGCTTTTTTGCTTGATAAAATACGCCAGCTCCCATATCTGGCTTAAATTGTGTTTGCTTTCCTTCTAGAATAAGAGGGTCTCCACCATCATTAGGTCTGTACCTGTCAAAATCTATTGATTGCGAATAAAAGCCTGCGTTTATACCAAAGCTCAATTTAGCATCTTTAACTGCCACATGGTATGCGTAAGAGCCCTGTAGAGCCAAATTATTTAATCCTCCCAAATTATCATTAATAATATAAGCGCCAAAACCACTATTGAGCTTATATATAGGAGCATTCATGGTAAGCACCTGTGTTGTAGGAGCTCCTCCGGCATCAAAAGTCCCGGTATAGCCAGTCCATTTAGATCGTATTAATAAGGAGAGCCTTGTTAGCCCTTCTACTCCTGCATAGGCAGGGTTATAATACATTTTATTGTCCATAAACTGTGTAAATTCCGGATCCTGCTGAGCAGTCGAAAGTTGGCTTGTGAACAAACCTATAATTAAAAGAAGAAATGATTTATTTCTCATATATTAAATTATTGAGGCATAAATATAATAGCAAAATTAGGATTTTCTATGCCGATGCCCTAAATCTACGTTTAAAAACGGAATAGATTAAGATTCGGTTTTACAAATTATTAGCTTTCTTAATATAAAGTTCTAACGCTCCCGTCATTGATGGGGCATTAGGAAGAGGAGCTTCAATATCTAAAAACAAATCTCGTTCTTTAACAGCCTTGGCTGTAGTTGGTCCAAATGCAGCTAGTCGCGTTCCTTTTTGTTCAAAATCAGGAAAGTTAACAAATAAAGAATTTATTCCTGATGGACTAAAGAAGGCAATAACATCATATTTAATATCAGCCAAATCTGACAAATTGCTTGCAACCGTTTTATAAAGTACAACTTCAGCATACTCGTAACCATTCTCGCTTAAAAAGTTAGGAATATCATTTTTACGAATATTGGAACAAGGAAACAAATACTTTTCAGTTGGATGTTTCTTTAACACCTCAATGAGGTCACTTGCTGTACGAACACCTGTAAATATTTTACGCTTTCTTATCGTTATATACTTCTGCAAGTAATTGGCAGTTTGATCTGAAATACAGAAATATTTCATATCTGTAGGCACATCAACCTTAACCTCTTTACACATTGCAAAGTAATGATCAACTGCGTTTCTACTTGTAAAAATCACAGCCGTATAATCTAAAAAGGCTACCTTTTGGTTCCTAAACTCTTTTACATCTACCGGATCAATTTGAATAAATGGCTTAAAATCTATACGAATACCGTATTTTTCAGCTAATTTATAATATGGAGATTTGTCATCTTGGGGCTTTGGTTGAGACACCAAAATGCTTTTTACAGGCTTAGCCCTATCCTTTAATTCTTTTGTCATTAAAAAATCTTCTAAATAATTACCCAACTACAAGCTTAAATACAAAAACAAATAAGAAAATTTCTGTGCCGCAAAGGTATAAAAATATTTGAACAAATGGATGACGAACAATAAATGACAATCGAATTCCTATTAGAACGATAATAGCGAAGAGTAATCCAAAGGTAATTGTTAAAAAAGTGAATGTGCTAATGGGTAAAACTGAGAAGTAATTTAAGGTTATAATCGCTTGAAGCAGAAGTAGAAGATAGAAGGTTAATCTTAAGTGTGTTGCAAAATGAATGTTCTTTATTGAGGACATATCAAAAATATATACCATTACTGCTACTATTACATATCTTAAGGCAAAAAGCAATATGAAGCCAATAGCCAAAATAATAAGTTGAACAATATGAAAAAATATTGAAAAATGGTTTATCCAACTAATTTGAATTAAGTTAATATTGAGGTGAACCATTAAAAAATATAGAACAAAACTTGCACTAAAACTCATCCAGGCTACTAGTTGAATACTTGGATTTGCAAAAAAACCTCCCTTGTAGATCATTTCATCAATAGTAGTGAAATTAAAAGCTCTTGAAAAATTTGCATACTGAGTGAATAAGTCATTTGAGTTAAACTTGATTAGAATCAGCCCAATTAAAAGCAGTATTGACACAATTATAAAAAATGAAGTAAAGGATTTATTTCTTAAATGTGCCTCTTCAGTAGAGTCTTGAATGTTTTTAAATGGAGGTCTTACAACTAAGGTTGCAAGACCCGTTTTTACGTTATACCCATAAAGAGTAAGTAAAGGTTTAGCAGATTGGGTGACTAATAGAAGACTATCAACATCAAATACATGATTTCCTGGATTGAGTTTGGCCAGTAAGGTGTTCTTGTAAAAAAGGTGAACCTGTTTGGTATTATGAATATAGAATTTCTTGCCACCAAATTGATCCCCATCTACTAAAAAACTAACAGACGACCCTGCAATTTGCGAAATTGCAGGCATAAAACTTTCAGCTTCCTCATTATATTGAACCCAATTTTGCTTTAGGTTATAAATAACTCCTTCTTCCTGTTGCCCCTTAACCATTAAAGGAGCGAGCAAAATAAATAGGGTAAAATATTTTTTAAAACCGAGCCACATAACCTATATGTATTTTAGATTCTGCCAATGATAATGATTGTTGAGAAGATTTACCAACCGCATAGACCAATTGAATTACTCCAGATGGTGTATCTAATAATAAACCAGCTCCAAGCCCAAGGAAGGTATCACTATTATTTGCTACCTCATTAGTAGTATAGGCCCAATCGAAAAAACCGAAAAGCCTTGAGTTCTGACCTAGCAGAAGTCGCCCTTCTACTTGCAATAAAACATAGGAGGATGCATAAATTTCTAGCTCATTAAACCCTCGTATGGAGTTTACTCCTCCCAACCTGTAAAGGTCATTTTCGAATAATTTTTCTGAATTTGCTATTGAGCCCAGTTCTAATTTGGAGTAAGCAACTCCAATTTTTGAAACTGGAATGGCTACATCCGATGTAATTATTAAATTTCCTTGTAACGATTGAATCTCAAGGCTGTCATACACTTCTATGGGAACAAACGAACTATTAATAATATTTTTAGCCCCTAATCTTAATTCTGAGCCCAAACTCCAGCCTCTTTTTGGATTTATAATATTATCCAATTTATTTTTAAAGAACTCGATGCCATAATATTGTGCATTAAAATCAATAAGATCCAAGTTACTAATACCCGTTGAGTTAGTTGGAGACAATAGCCTTGATGTACTAAAGTTAGAAGTAAAATTGACAGTATAGTCAGCATTACTATATCCAATAATCACAGAAAAAGTACGGTTTATAAAGGAAGTATCTTGCTTAAAAAGCTCGAACTCTCCCTTCACATTAATTTCAGACCCAAATAAATTGGTGTGGTTATAAAGTGCTTTTAAAGTTTGAGATTGAACACCAAATTGCCTCCAATTGAATGATAACTGCTTTCCTGAGCGAAATAAATTATGCAAATCTAAATTTACATACCCTGTTGCCAATAGTTTGGTATTATCAACCTGGTTGGGAGCAAGGCCAAGCAAAGCATCAATCTTATTTGCTTTAACAGGTTCTATCTCAAGTGTTATTTTACAACTTTTGTTTTCAAACTTAAGACTAGGGGCTCCTTTCAATTTACAATAGGGCAAGTTTTTAATTTTTTTGCTTATATCGGCAATTTTGTTACTATTAAATAATTCGCCTTTTTTTAAGTTTAGATATGATTCCAAATAGGTTGGTTTAATAAAATTAGTATTAAGCTCGAGCTTCGCATATTTAATTTGCCTGCCTGGGTTATAGTTTAACGTTGCCGCTATCTCAGATTTTGAAATACGTACTGAGTCTAATTTTGCTGTAGCAAACGGGTATCCTGTTTCATCCGACTCTTTAATGATTTTTACCATTAAGCCTCCTAGAAGTTGGGGATTTACTTTTGCATTTTCAAATTGCTTTTTGTTATAGCCTGCCCTACTTAATAAAACTTCTGGGACTGCATCGATATTAAAGTAGCCCCAGCGATAATCTTGCCCTTTAAAAATTTTGGCTTGGTACAAACTATCGTATTTTATTTGATTAACCGAGGCCAGCACATATCCCTTTCTTATTAGTTTTTCGTATTCGCTTTTAATAATTTTATTAAACTTTAATGAGTCTGATTTTCCTTTTAGTAATTTTGAAACTACATCGTTGCCTTCAATAATTTTAAGTACATAAGGGTTTTGCTGAGCGCAAATGGCTCCGGAAAACAGGGTTATAAAAAGGGTAGTAATTAGATGTCTCAACCAAAGATGTACTTTTGTTCAAAAGTAATCTTTTGGCTGGTATTTATATCCATATTCCTTTTTGCAAAAAAGCATGTCATTATTGCGATTTTCATTTTAGTACTACTTTAAATCTAGTAGATAACGTAGTTGATGCAATTGTTGTTGAAGCTAAAAGAATGAAAACCTACCTTAATGAGCCAATCGAAACTATTTATTTTGGAGGAGGAACGCCCTCCTTATTAAATGGTAATCAACTGCAAAAAATAACTGAAGCCCTATACAGCAATTATGAGGTTAAAGATACTATTGAGTTTACACTAGAAGCTAACCCTGATGATTTAACTGAGGGTAAAATTATATCACTTAAAAACATCGGAGTAAACCGTCTAAGTATTGGTACTCAATCTTTTAATGATAAAGTGCTTAGTTTTTTAAACAGAAGCCATACTGCTAAACAAACATTGCAGGCAATAGAGTTGAGCAAAAAGCATGGTATCAACAATATCAGCGTTGATTTAATATATGGAATTCCTGATCAAAGTAAATCTCAGTGGAAAGCAAATCTGGAAGAACTAGGAGCAATGGAAGTTTCTCATATTTCTAGCTATGCCCTAACTATTGAAAATAGAACTGTTTTTGGAAATTGGCTTAAAAAAGGCAGATTAAAAGCTGTTGAAGATGATAGTGTAGCTGATGAATATGAGCTGATGGCAGATTTTTTTACTTCAAAAAATTATGAGCATTACGAAGTATCTAATTTTGCTAAACAGGGCTACCGAAGCCACCACAATTCTTCGTATTGGCAGCAGAAACCTTATTTGGGTTTAGGACCTGGTGCACATTCCTTTAATGGGTTTTCACGACAATTTAACATGGCTAGCAACCCCAAATATTGCAAACAACTTAATGCTAATCTACCACCTTTTAACATAGAAACTCTCCGTGTAAAAGAACGATTGACTGAACATATTTTTACACGTATAAGAACTATATGGGGAGTTGATTTTAATGAAATTCATAGGTTATTCAGCTATCAATTATCTTCATCGCAGCAAGTATATATTCAAACCTTGGTTTTTGAAAAATTGGCTACTTTCGTTAATAATAAACTTGTTCTTAACTCAAGGGGTTTTTTTATCTCCGACTCTGTGGCACTAGAACTCATTCCTGACCAATGAAAGCACAAATTAATATAAGCTCCAACACAAAAATTGAGGTAAACCTGAATGCCCCAATAAAGATTTCCATTCCTATTAAAAAAGGAGGCCAAAACCCAAATTGCTATTGGGCTGAGCCGGTTAAGTTTGAAACCATAAAGGCTGATGGTTTTATTGGCAGCGTTGCTGAGGGAGGCTCGGTAAATTACCAGAAGTTGCAAATTACACCCCATGGAAATGGGACTCACACCGAAGGTTTTGGGCATATTACCAATTCTGGTAAAACAATTAATCACTTATTAAAACAATTTCATTTTTACGCTAAGTTGATAAGTTTAACTCCAACAGTAACCAAAAATGGAGACCAAGTTGTGAATTTTACCAAAAATATAGAAAAACTCGATTGGAAAAATACTAAAGCTCTCATTATAAGAACTTTGCCAAATAAATCAGATAAGCTTACCAAACAATATTCTGGAACAAACCCACCGTATGTGTCATCTAGTCTAATTGAATTTATAGTTAAGAAAGGAATTGAGCATCTTTTAATAGATCTGCCATCGGTTGATAAAGAAGTTGATGGAGGAGAACTGCTTTCGCATAATGCATTCTGGTGCTTACCAAAGCAGCCAAGAATATATTCTACAATTACCGAACTTATATATGTTCCAAATGAAGTAAAAGATGGCAATTACTTATTAAACCTGCAAGTAATTGACCTTGAAATGGATGCTACACCTAGCCAACCCTTGCTCTATAAAATAGATAAAATTATACCCATTAGTAGCAAGTAATTTAGGGTTACTTTCATAATCTTTTCTATATTTACAGTTGAATGCCGCAATCAGAAACATCCGAGGACTTAAAATGCTATATGCTATTAGTAGCTATTATTTTCCATTATCATGGATTAGATGAAGAAGAAAAGATTCTTCTCGAAAAAAAAGCTTCTAAAAAAAATGCGTTTGAAGAGCTCAATTGGGCGTATGATTTTATAGCCGAAGACTATATGACGGCATTTGAAAGGGCTAGAGTTTATCTGAAAGAAGCTAAAGAGGCTCTTGACAAATCTAAGCGATTACGATACATAAACGACACTTGGATTGCCAATGGTGAAAAGGGCTATATTACGGAAATGGAAGCAACCGCTATATTAAAATTAGCCAAAGACTGGGAAGTAGATCATGATCTGGTCAGTTTGGTGCAGCAATTAGCTTAACAATATGACCTGATTAAAGGCTCATCCTTTCTTTAAACTTAGCAGCCTGTCTTCGCGACACTTCTAGTTTATCTCCGCCTCTAAGCTTAACCATTAAGCCTCCATTAAACCAAGTTTCAATACCTTCTACCCAGCTAAGGTTTATTATGTGCTTTCTACTTGCTCTAAAAAAATCTCGATCGTTTAATTTTTCGTCTAATGCGTTTAATGATTTATGAATCATTGGTTTTACAGAATCAAAAAACACTTTAATATAATTGCCATCCGACTCAAAATAGCGGACATTTTCAAGCTTTACAAACCAACATTTATCCCCATCTTTAACAAATACTTGATCCTGCAAACCGAGCAATTTAGTGTTGGATACCTGCGGTTTAGGCTCCACACTTACTAATTTGTCAATGCTTTCTTTTAACCGGTTTGGGTCAATAGGTTTAAGCAAGTAGTCTAATGCATTTACTTCAAAAGCTTTTAGTGCGTACTCATCGTAAGCAGTTGTAAATATTACCTGAGGTACGGTATCGAGCATTTCTAATAGTTCGAACCCTGTTTTATCAGGCATTTGAATATCTAAAAATAATATGTCCGGGTTATGTTTTTCTATAAGCTCGATGGCCTCATCAGCATTGGCTGCTTCACCAATAACGTTCATCGTTGCAAACTCATCTAATAATTTTATAAGTTCTTTTCTGGCTAATCGTTCATCGTCTATTACTAATGCTTTCATTTTGTTGAGTATTTTGAGTTTTTTATTAATTATCAATCGGGATTTGCACTAAAGTTAGCACCATATTTTTACTTTCATTACTAATTTTAAATTCTGCCTTGCCTTTAAATATAATTTCCAGTCGTTGCATAGTGTTTTTTATTCCATAGCCGCTTTCTGCAACGGCATTTTTATGCAACACACCAGTATTTCTAATTTCTACTATCAAACATTCATTTTTCACAAAAGCATTAATGGCTATTTTTCCTCCTTTTTTAAGCTTCGAAATGCCATGTTTTATTCCATTCTCGACCAAGGTTTGAAACATTAATGGAGGCACCAATACAGAATTGGCACTGCTAGTTACCTCTATCTTAGAGTTTAATCGCTCTTCGAAACGAATAGTTTCCATTGCCAAATAATCCTGAACAGTTTCCATTTCTTCTTTTAATGGAATAAGCTCAGTTTTATCGGCTGATAAAGAAGACCGTAAAATATTAGACAAATGGTTTATGGCTTGTTTAGATTTAGACGGATTCTCATCAACCAATGCACGAATACTATTGAGGGCATTAAAGATAAAATGAGGATTAAGTTGCGATTTTAATCGATCCAATTCCATCCTTTTCATAGCCACCTCATATTTTAATGATAAATTATAACGTTCAAAATAATGAAATGCATAATAAAGAGAAGCCCATATAAATAAAGCAAAGAAATTGCCAATAATATTACCTGAGATATTGGCAGTACTTAGTAAATTAGAACTATAAATACCAAGGAGATATGAAACAAAAACACGGATAAAATAAATAGGAACTGCCATTATAAAAATGGACGCCAACATTTTTGGTAACAGTCTTAAAACAGGCAGGCGAAACCAATTCCATCTATTATTTAAGAGCCTGTAAAAGTGTGTAAAAGCAAAAAAGAAGGCAGCCTCCACCAAAATGGGGATGGCCATAAGTATTTGAAATTTAGAGGAAACTACATACCCTCCTAATAATAAAGTAAAGGCATATAAACTCCACCCAACCGATTGAATTATCCAGTATGCTCTTTTCTTATTCATTAGTTAGCACCAAAGTAAAGGAAGAGATTGAAATAAAACCTTAAATCCGCAAGGAAAATCGTTACTACTCAGCTATTCAAACTAAATGGTTATTCGCCACAGCGTAGCGAAGGCTCTAAGGCACAAAGTTTCACTAAGAAATAATCTAGTGTACATTTTTCTTTGTGGCTCTTCGAGACTTTCTGTCTTAGTGGCAATTTTCCTTGCGGATTTAAGGTAAAAAGAAATTAATTATACAATCGGTTATGGGGTGAGCATTTCTTTATTGGCATCGTTTAATAAAACGGCCATAAACATTAGTACAGAAAGAAGTACAAGTGCCCAAGATAAACGATTCCAAAAAGTAAGATTCTCTGTTATTTTTTCAGCTTTTATTAAATTAATTAGTGTAAACCCACTACCAACAAACATATACATAACGGCATCCAGCCATTCGCCTAAATAAAGGTTGTAGCCAAAGAGCAGTATAAAAGCTAAAGGGATTACAGCACTTCCAATATTTTTCATAGAAGAATTTTTAAACAAAATTGCCTTAATTAAAACTCAGAAAAAACAAAAGCACAACAAAATGCCGTGCGGGTTAATTTCCTTTTTATTCAGAAGGTTATGGCAGATCGTTCAAATTAATTTTTTTTAATACACTTTTAACAAAATCTTCACTCATAGTACCTGTAACTTCAATTACTATAAGATAGCGGTCTTTATACCCTGCCATTATGCTAGCCTTTTTACCTTTTTTATCTACACTAATAATTGATTTTATGTCACCAACAGTTTCAAAATATGTTTTAGTATTTGAATCTTCATAGGCAAACCCATTGGCAGCACCAAAAGATGCCTGATACATGGATTCGTAGGCATTAAAATCATTTATTGTAACTACTAAGCTTTGCTCCCCTTTCTCAAATTTTTTATTTGCTATGCTGTACGACATTTCATTCATGGTCATATTTACTCCATCGGGTTCTCCTACAACTGAAAATCCACCTATTTCGGAAGGAATAATTTTAAGCAATTCTGCAAATGGCAAAGCCGTAACTTTATCTTGGGCAGAAACAATGGTTGCGCAGAATAGAAGTATTATTAATAGTTTTTTCATATTAGGTGGTGTTAAAATATGAAGCACAATAGTAGTATAACCCGCTTAAGAAAAGAATGATTTTTGTTAGAATAAAAATCTATAACTCCAACTTGAGAAATTGAGCAGTATAGCTTTTAGCCTCCTTAATAATTTCTTCAGGTGTACCACATACTACTAAATGTCCTCCTTTATCTCCTCCTTCCGAGCCTAAGTCAATAATGTAATCTGCCACTTTAATTACATCTAAATTATGCTCAATTATTAACACTGAATTTCCTTTATCTGCAAGCTTGTTAAGTACATCTAATAAATGTTGAATATCTTGAAAATGAAGCCCAGTGGTAGGTTCATCTAAAATATAAAATGTTTTGCCGGTATCTCGTTTACTTAGTTCAGTCGCTAATTTTACACGCTGCGCTTCACCACCTGATAAAGTAGTTGCATGTTGGCCCAGTGTAATATAACCTAGGCCTACTTGATTAAGAGTTTCTATTTTTCGTAATATTTTAGGCTGAAATTCAAAGAATTCTACGGCCTCCTCCACCGTCATATCTAAAATGTCTGAAATAGATTTTCCTTTAAATCTAATTTCCAATGTTTCTCGATTATAACGTTTGCCTTTGCAGGTTTCGCAATGTACGTGTACATCGGGCAAAAAGTCCATTTCAATAAGGCGCATACCTGCCCCTTCGCAGGTTTCGCAGCGGCCACTTTTTACATTAAACGAAAATCGACCTGGTTTATAGCCTCTAATTTTTGCTTCTGGCAAATTTGAGAACAAGGTTCTAACATCTGCGAAAACTCCTGTGTAGGTAGCAGGGTTCGAACGTGGTGTACGCCCAATAGGCGATTGATTTACTTCAATCACTTTATCAATGTGTTCCAAACCTGTAATGGACTTATGCTCCATTGCTACTCGTTTAGAACGATAAAAGTGAGTGCTTAACAAAGGGTATAAAGTATCGTGGATTAAGGTTGATTTTCCAGAACCTGAAACACCTGTTACACAAATCATTTTTCCCAAAGGGAACTTAACCGTGAGATTTTTAAGGTTGTTGCCTTTAGCACCTTTTAGTAACAGGTTTTTCCCTGATCCTTCTCGCCTTTTCTTGGGCACTTTAATGCTAACTTTATTTGATAAGTATTTTGAAGTAAGGGTTCCATTCTTCATAAACTCCTTAGGAGTGCCTGCCCCAACAATAACCCCTCCGTGTCGGCCTGCTCCTGGCCCAATGTCAATCACATAATCCGATTCGAGCATCATTTCCTTATCGTGCTCAACTACCAATACAGTGTTGCCAATGTCTCGTAAATCTTTGAGGGCTTTGATAAGTTTTACATTATCGCGCTGGTGCAAGCCAATGCTTGGTTCATCTAAAATATACATCACACCTACCAACTGGGTGCCTATTTGGGTGGCCAATCTAATACGTTGTGCTTCTCCTCCTGATAGAGTTCTCAGCGAGCGATTAAGGTTTAAATAGTCGAGCCCAACATTCTCCAAAAACCCTAAACGCTTACGAATCTCTTTTAAAATTTCACCAGCAATCCTATTTTGCTTTTCATTTAGTCGAAATTCTAAATCAGTAAACCAAGCTTTCAGTTTGCCAATATCCAATCTTGCCAACTCGGCAATATTGGTATTATCTATTTTAAAATGAAGCGATTCTTTTTTCAACCTTGCCCCTTTACACCCCGGACATTCTTTAATAATAGTAAAATCCTTAATCCATTTTTGAATGTTTTCAGAGCCGCCCTCTTTTTGCTTTTGCATAAAGATGATGATGCCCTCAAACTTGATATTCCAGTCTGTTCCGGGATATTTTTTAGACTCTACAGCCACCGGCTCATTATCACCGTGTAAAAGTATATTTATAACTTCATCGCTTAATTTATTAATGGGTGTGGTGATATTATATTTATACCGTTTTAGGATGGCTTCAACCTTCTTAAAAATCCAAATATCCCTGTAATCCCCTAGAGGGGCAATACCTCCACGACTAATGCTTAAAGAATCGTCTGGAATGATGGTATCTTTGGTAATTTCATCTACAGTGCCTAACCCATGGCAAGTTGGGCAAGCCCCATAAGGTGAGTTGAACGAAAATGAATTTGGAGCTGGTTCATCGTAAGACAAGCCTGTTTCTGGATCCATTAAATGCTTTGAAAAGTGATGAATTTCGTTATTTTCATCTAATGCCATCATTAGCCCCTGGCCTTCTTTTAAGGCCATTTGAACCGAGCGGCCAATACGAAGTTGATCTTTTTTATTAACCACAATTCGATCAACCACTACCTCCACATCGTGGGTTTTATAACGGTCGAGTTGCATCTTCGGAACCAGTTCTTGCAACTCACCATCTACCCGAACCCGAGTGTACCCACTTTTTCTAATTTGCACAAAAAGCTCTCGGTAATGCCCTTTTCTACCTTTAACCACAGGAGCTAACAATACAAGTTTTTGTCCATCGAAATAACTCATTATGTGCTGTTCAATTTGCTCCTCGGTTTGCTTTACCATTTTTTTGCCTGTGCGGTAAGAATAGGCTTCGCCTGTTCGGGCAAATAATAAACGTAGAAAATCATAAACTTCAGTAACCGTGCCTACGGTTGATCTTGGATTCCTCGAAGTGGTTTTTTGCTCGATGGATATAACCGGACTAAGGCCATTAACCTTGTCCACATCAGGGCGTTCCATATTGCCAATAAAGGCACGTGCATAGGCCGAAAAGCTTTCCATATACCTTCGCTGACCTTCGGCATAAATAGTATCAAACGCTAAAGAGGACTTACCACTACCACTAATGCCGGTAATGACCACCAACTTGTTTCGAGGAAAACTAACGTCAATGTTTTTAAGATTATGCTCTCGTGCACCAAGTACTTCAACCTCGTCAAACCCTGTTATATCTTGTGTATTTTTTTTGATAGCGGTAGTTTTAAGGGTGCAAAAATACAAAGGTTAAGGATTAACTACTATTGACTCTTGTATATATAATACGTATATTTACCATATACACGTGTTATGAAAACAAAACTTACACTAACAGTTAAAAAAAGCATTATTGATTCTGCTAAAAGAATTGCTAAAAGAAAACATGTTTCTGTCTCAAAATTGTTTGAGGAAATGTTTGAAAATGATACGATTAGCCCTATAAAAACACCAGAACAATTGGCTGCTAAGGAGTTACTGGATCGTGTGGGTGAAGAATATCCTATTATAGATCAAGACGATAAAGAACTTATAAGACAATATGTTGCCAAAAAATATTCCTAGTGTTTTTGTAGATTCTGATGTTTTCTTTGATATCATTTCAGGCCGCAGGCCTTTTTTTAAAGATTCTGCTAAAGTATTAGAGCTACTTTATAAGGGAAGTATTGCTGTTGCCACTTCAGAAAGTTGCCTAGCAAATTTAATTTATTTAGCAATTGACATCAATAAAATCCCAA
>CAZZML010000003.1:0-25697 GCA_964654735.1 uncultured Roseivirgaceae bacterium
GCTAAGCTACACTAGACTGTAAATATTGTACATCCATCCAACTACCAATGTTTAACACATTTTCAATTCCTTGGTTTTTAAGATAAGCTTCTGCATATCCGCTACGGTTACCCGAAGCACAACAAAGTAAAATAGTGCCCCCCTTATGCTTTAGTTCCTCTATCCTATCCGGAATCTCATCTAAAGGAATATTAACTGTTCCCTCTGCGTTTCCATATTCAAATTCAAATGACCCTCTAACGTCAATAATTGTATTATTAGAGTCGTTAATAAGTTCTCTTAATTCCATCGTTTTGCCTGACAAATTTCAAATTATAATACAAAATAAACCATTCTTTGCATTACTACATGTGAATAATATCACACAGCAAAAAAATATGTTTGATTCACTATGAATTGACTACATTAGTGTAAAAAACACTATCATATATGGCAGCTCGTTTTGATAAATACAAAAAAGATATTGACCGATCTGCCTTTGTAAGGTATAATGAAAACTACCTTAATAGCCAATTTGGCACTAAAAATATTTCGCCTTTTTGGGTAGCCGATTCTGATTTTATAGTGATGCCCGAATTGGTTAAAGCCTTAAAAAAAACGGCAAAAAGAGGGCTTTATCTGTATGAACTAAAAACACCTGAAATTAAACAACCCTTAATCGACTGGTATAAAAAACGACACAAGGTTGAAATTAAAATGGAAGGGCTATTATTTACTACTAGTGTAAATAGTGGACTAGCGGCTACCATTGATGAACTAACAGCTAAAGGTGACGGCATTCTTATTCAACCTCCAGTTTTTCAGGGTTTTAAAGGAATTATTGATGGAGTTGGCAGAAAAATCATTAGTAATCAATTAAAACGTAAGAATGGCAGGTACGAAATAGATTTCGATGATCTTGAAAAAAAGGCTAGTGCTAAAAAAACTACCGCTATGGTTTTATGTAGTCCTCATAACCCAGTAGGGCGTGTTTGGACAAAAGTAGAGCTTGAAAAAATAGCTAAGATTTGCATTGCCAATAATGTGCTTATGCTAACAGATGAAATACATGCGGACATAATCTACTCAAAATCCACTTTTGTTGGTATGACGGAAGTTTACAAAGGAAAATCAGACAACATTATTATGTTAGGTTCAGCCGGGAAATCATTTGGCATTCCCGGCTTAGTAGATTCATTTATGTATAGCCCAAACCCAACACTTAAGAAAACTATGCAAAAACGCATTATGCGATTTCACTTAGGTAAGAGTAATGCTTTTGGCAATACAGCCCTAAAAACTGTTTATAGATATGGCTATAAATGGCTCGATAAAAAAATAAACTATCTTGAAAAAACAGTGGGTACTATTGAAACCTACCTAGCAAAAAACATTCCTGAAGTAGGATTAACTATACCCGAAGGAACTTATCAAGTTTGGCTTGATTTTAATAAAGTAACCAAAAACGATGAAGAGCTTATGGAGCTGCTTTATAAAAAAGCAAAATTAGGTATTACCATAGGAACAGAATACGGAATTGGAGGCAAAGGTTATGCTCGCATGAATATTGCTTCTCCCCGACCAATGATAATGGAAGCCCTAAATCGTTTAAAAGAAGTAATAAAAAAGGAGTGAATTATTTACTCCTTTTTTATAAATAATAGAATTTTTTATCCTGCTACCGCCAATAATTCTTTCTCAATTATCTCTTTTAATGCATTTTTAGGAAGTGCTCCTGCCTGCATTTTAGGGGCATCATTCATAGGAATAAATAACATACTAGGAATGCTTCTAATACCGAAAGCAGCCGACAATTCTTGCTCTGCTTCGGTATCTACTTTAAAGATGTCAATCTTACCCTCAAATTCTACTGATAATTCTTCTAATACCGGAGCTACCATTTTACAAGGTCCACACCAATCAGCATAAAAATCAATAATAGCAGGTTTATCTCCTGCAAATTCCCATTCGGTTTTTGTTGTATAATCAAAAACTCTCTTTTTAAACTCTTCTGTATTTAATAATGTAGTTGCCATAATTTTAATATTTATACTGCAAAAAAACTGTAGATAATCATTAAATAATGTGATCCGAATCACAAGGACTAATCATATTATTGTGCGAAATTAGAGGAAATTTATAACAACAATCTAATGAGTAATAACAAACATCAAATTGTAATTATTGGAGGAGGAACTGGAGGAATAATGGTGGCTGCTCAATTATTGAGAGCACGAAAAGGGTTAGATGTTGCCATCATTGAACCTTCTGAAACACATCCTTACCAACCGGCATGGACACTCGTAGGTGGTGGTCTAATGAAAAAATCTCAAACTATTAGACCTGAAGCTAAACAGATTCCGAAAAAAGCTATCTGGATTAAAGAATATGTGGAAACCATAAACCCTGATGAGAACGAAGTAGTTCTTAAAAATGGAGATAAAATTAATTATGAATATTTAATTGCCGCTCCAGGAATTCAAATTAACCTTGGCGGTATTGAAGGTTTAGCAGAAACATTTGGCAAAAATGGTGTTTGTTCAAATTATGTTGATCCTGAATATACATGGGAAGTTCTACAAGAGTTTAAAAAGGGAATCGCCTTATTTACGCAACCAGCTACTCCAATTAAATGCCCTGGTGCACCTCAAAAAATAATGTACCTAACTGCAGACTATTTAAGAAGAAATAAAAGAGAAGATGATACACAAGTTGTGTTTGCAACCCCTGGAACAGTAATATTTGGTACTGAACCCTTTAAAACGGAGTTAAACAGGTATGTAAACGATGTATATAATATTGCTCAACGATACGCTTATAAATTAGTAAAAGTTGATGGGGAGAAAAAAGAAGCTCATTACGAAAGAATGGCTTTACCCGATGGAAGAACAGATTATGTTGTTAATGATGAACGTAATGCTGCTGGTTGTATCGGTTACCGTTGGGATGGTGAAGAAAAACACGTTGTTGAAGAAGAAAATAACCATATTGATGAATTACATGAAGGAACACGCTTCATCATCAAGTTCGATATGCTTCATTTAGCACCACCACAATCTGCTCCAACTTGGTTTCAAAGCACAAAGCTTGCCAACCAAGATGGCCCAAACAAAGGCTGGATGGCATGCGATGAGAATACACTGCAAAGTAAATTTTACCCTAATGTATTTGGTGTAGGCGATGTAACCGACTTACCAACCGCCAGAACAGGTGCTGCCATTAGAAAACAAGCTCCTACCATAGTTAAAAACTTACTACAAATAATGGATGGCAAAGAGGCTGACTACAAAGGATACGATGGATATTCATCTTGCCCATTAGTTGTTTCTCACAACAGAATGTTATTAGCAGAGTTTAAGTATGGAGCAGTTCGTAGCTCCGATCCTTTATTGAGTAAATTTTTCGATACTGGCAAGGCTAGTTGGCCTATGTGGTTAATGAAGCGATATATGCTTCCTAATTTATATTGGCATGCAATGATGAAAGGGTATCAGTTTTAAGTTTTATAAATTAACCAAGTATAAAGGCAGAGTGTTTTACAACCTCTGTCTTTTTTTATGTGTAGTATTAATCGGGTTCAGGTTAATACAATATTTTGTTCTTGGCAAACGACTAAATGTTAAACATAAAGCCTATGCAAACTATTTTAGGATCTGGAGGTATCATTGCCACAGAACTTGCCAAGTCACTTGTTCAATACACAAAAGACATTAGGCTTGTAAGCCGAAATCCGAGAAAAGTAAACCCTTCTGATTTAACGCTCCCTCTCGATTTAACAAAGCCAGAAGATGTTGATAAGGCCATTGAAGGCTCTGATGTAGCTTATATTACCATAGGATTTGACTATAGCTATAAAGAATGGCAAGCCAAATGGCCTCCGTTTATGGAAAATGTAATTCTCGCTTGTAAAAAGCACAATTCCAAGCTTGTCTTTTTTGATAATATTTATATGTATGATCAAAACCATTTAAATGGAATGACTGAGGATACTCCTATTAATCCACCAAGTAAAAAAGGAATAATACGAGCTCAACTTGTAAAAATGATATTGGATGAAGTGGAAGTTAGCAACCTAACTGCACTTATTGCACGGTGTGCCGATTATTACGGGCCAAAAATTGAGCGAAATGGAATGGTAAGGGAAATGATATTCAAAAATTTTGCCACAGGCAAAAAAGCCAACTGGCTTGGTTCAGATAAATTTAAGCATTCAATTACTTACACACCTGATGCAGGCAAGGCTACTGCTCTGCTTGGCAATACCCCTGATGCCTTTAATCAGGTTTGGCATTTGCCCACAGCTAGCAATCCATTAACTGGTAAAGAATGGATTGAAACTATTGCTAAAGAAATGGATGTTAAACCAAATTACCAAGTTGCGAATAAATTTATTGTGAGCATAATGGGTATTTTTATGCCAATTATGAGAGAAATGAAAGAAATGCTCTACCAGTATGATAGGGATTATGTATTTGACAGCAGTAAGTTTGAAAAGCGATTTAACTTTACTCCTACTCCCTACTTAACAGGAATTAAAGAAATTATAAAAGCTGACTATCAATAAGTGGTGTTTCACTCTAAGGGTTCATTGAAGCTTGCCTCATTGGCATTGCACTCTGTATTTGTTTCATTTCTTACCAACTATTTTTTTGTTAACAGTAACAATCTGCATCTTTGTGCAAGACAAAGGTTGTTAAATCCTATGTCTAATATCTTATGTCTAAAAAAATAAAAATTCTCGGTATTATCCCTGCCCGTTTCGAATCCACTCGCTTTCCTGGTAAAGTATTGGTAGATATTAGAGGAATGTCGATGGTACAGCGTGTGTATGAACAAGCCAATAAATCTACACTTTTAAGCAAAGTAATTATTGCTACTGAAAGTGAAGAAGTTAAAAAGCATGTAGAGTCCTTTGGGGGCGAGGTAGTGCTTACCTCTGATAACCATGTAAGTGGCACAGACAGATGCTATGAAGCCTTAACCTTGCAAAAAGAAGACTATGATTATGTAATTAACATTCAAGGCGATGAGCCTTTTATTGCTCCTATGCAAATTGATGAGCTTGCTCAATTACTAGATGCTCGCCTGCCGAATGGGCGAGGAAAAGTGGAGCTAGCCACATTAATTAAAAAAATAACTACAAGTGCAGAACTATTTAATTATGGTGAAGTAAAAACGGTTTTTAATAAAAATATGGAGGCTCTATATTTTAGCCGCCAACCCATTCCCTACTGCCGCAGTGCGGGAGAGATGGAATGGCTAAGTCATCAAGATTATTATAAACATATTGGCATTTATGCCTACCGGGCAGATGTTCTTAAAAAAGTATCCGAACTACCTGTTTCAGCACTAGAAGAGGCAGAGTCGCTGGAGCAGTTGCGCTGGATAGAAAATGGACTTAAAGTTAAACTGGCCTACACCGAGCACGAAAGTGTTTGTATAGATACCAAAGAAGATTTAGATAAAGTTATGGCAAACATTGACAGCTTTTTACTGCATTAGAAAGGCTACTAACTAAACTTCAGAATGTACAATTGAATCATCTAATTCTAAATTGTAAAAGCCTCCTGCATTTTCTGTTCGTTCAACCGATTGTTGAGTGATTAAATAAGCGACTGATATTAAATTTCTTAGCTCACATAATGGAACCGAAAGTGTGGTTGACTGGTAAAGCGAATCGGTTTCTTCAAACCAAAGTTCATTTCTTTTCACTGCCCTTTCAAGGCGTTGATTAGAGCGTACTATACCTACAAACTTGGTCATAGTTTGTTGCACTTCACTTTTGGTATGATTTATTAATACGAGTTCCTTAGGATCAGAAGTGCCATCGGTGTTCCATTCGGGTACTTGCTCACAAAATTTCACACTCGCTTCCATTTTAGCAATATGAGAAGCAATATTTTGCGCATATACTATGGCTTCTAGTAGCGAGTTTGAAGCCAACCTATTAGCACCATGCAGCCCAGTTCTAGAAACTTCTCCACAGGCATATAAATTTGTAATACTTGTTTGGCCATTTATATCAACATTTACTCCCCCACATAAATAGTGAGCAGCAGGCACCACTGGAATCATATCTGTGTCAATTAATATTCCATTGATTTTGCATTTGGTATAAATATTTGGAAAGTGCTTCTTAACATCTTCAATTTTTAAATGTGTGCAATCTAAATAAACACATTCGGCACCAGATTTTTTCATTTCAGAGTCAATAGCCTTGGCCACAATATCTCTAGACGCCATCTCCCCTCTTTCATCATACTCAAATACAAACCGCTTTCCTTCGCTATTTTTAATATGTGCACCAAATCCTCTTACGGCCTCTGAAATTAGAAATGCAGGGCTAATACCAGGTTCGTAGAGTGCGGTGGGGTGAAACTGAACAAATTCCATATCAGCAATTTTAGCTTTGGCTCGGTAGGCAATGGCAATGCCATCGCCTGTAGCAATGGTAGGGTTGGTTGTTGTTTGGTACACTTGCCCTACCCCACCGGTAGCAAGTACAGTAAATCGGGCTATAATGGTTTCGATAGATTCAGTTTTTTGATTTAACACATACGCTCCATAGCAAGAAAGCTTTGAGCCTAAAGTTGTGTCAACTTTATTTAATTGGTGTTCGGTTATTAAATCAATATTAAAATAAAACTGGTGTAATTTAACATTATCAAACAAACCAATTTTTCGCAATAATGTTTGCTCAAGTTCAAATCCTGTAATGTCTTTATGATGAACAATTCTATGCTCGGAGTGACCTCCTTCTTTGCCTAACTCAATCCCTCCTTTGGTATCAAGGTCAAATTTTGCCCCCCATTCAATAAATTCTTTTAGTCGCTGGGGGCCTTCTTTTACAACCATTTCAACAACGGAACGATCGTTAAGGTAATCACCTGCCTTTAGAGTGTCTTCAATATGTTTTTCAAAGGAATCAGAAACATCGTCAATTACAACAGCAATACCTCCTTGAGCATATTTAGTATTCGATTCGCTTTCATCCGCTTTAGTAATTATAAGTACTTTTTTAGCAGGAAAACGCTCTGCCAATTTTATGGCAGTTGTTAAGCCTGCAATACCAGAGCCAATAATAAGAAAATCTGTGTTAATCATTTTCTACGACAGTTCGAGCATTCGATCAATAGATCTCAAAGCCTTTTGCCTTAAATTATCTTCAATCTTAATTGCTGGCGATTCATTTTTTATACATAAATAGAGTTTTTCCATCGTGTTCATTTTCATGTAAGGGCATTCATTACAAGCACAGGTGCTATCTTCCAACATGGGGGCAGCAATCAATACTTTGTCTGGATTATCTTTTTGCATTTGATGCAAAATACCAGATTCTGTAGCAACTATAAATGTCTTTCCTGTTGATTGCTTAACATAGTTGAGCAAGGCTGTTGTAGATCCTACAAATTCAGCAATTTTTAATATATGCTCCTCCGATTCAGGGTGAGCAATAAAGCGGGCATCAGGATACTGTTTATGTAAATCCAAAATTTTATCAATTGAGAAAGATTCATGCACCAAACATGCTCCATCCCAAAGCACCATATCTCTTCCAGTTTCCTGAATTAGATACCTTCCCAAATTTTTATCAGGGGCAAAAATAATGGGTGTGTCTTTTGGTATTGAATTTACTATTTTAACAGCATTTGATGAAGTACATATATAATCAGATAAAGCTTTAATTTCAGCACTGCAATTAATGTAAGAGATAACCACGTGATCTTTGCGTTGCGCTTTAAACTCGGCAAACGAACTCGCAGGGCAAGAGTCGGCTAGAGAACAGCCGGCCTCTACATCTGGCAAAACAACCGTTTTCTCTGGGCTCAAAATTTTGGCTGTTTCTGCCATAAAATGTACGCCTGCAAACACAATCATATCTGCATTGGTACTAGCTGCCTGTTGAGATAGCTGTAAGCTATCCCCTACATAATCAGCAATATCTTGGATATCTCCGGTTTGGTAGTAATGAGCTAATATTACAGCATTCTTTTCCTCTTTTAATCGTTTAATTTCTTTTACGTAATCCATAATTAAATTATTTCGCAAATGTATAATAATGAAAACTATTTTAAGGCTAATATAAGACAACATTAATTGAGATTTGGCCAAGCAAAAATTTTTAGAATATGAGTTGTTAAAAAAATATAAAAAGACAAAATCTCCAATACCAATAGACTCAAATCAATTTAGCTGCAATAGTCACTAAAAGCAGAGCTATCCGCCTCTGCTAACAAATTTAATATTTCACAAGCTTTAACATCATCGCCAAATTGGTGGTACGCATTTGCAAGATCTAAAGTCAAATGATCAATAGACTTATCCATTTTATAGGCTTTTTCGAACATTTTAATACCATTAGACAAATTTCCTCTTTCAATTTCTATCAATCCTTTATTTCGATACACCCATGCATTATAAGGATCTAGTTTCATGCTTTTATTAATTAAGTATGAAGCAGAGTCGAGTTGAGATAATTGAATAAAAACAAAACCCTTATTATTGATGTACCAACCATTGTTGGCATCTAAATCAAGTGCTTTGTTAAAGAAAACCAAAGCATCATCAAATTCTTTTTTTCTTGTTGCAACTAACCCAAGTGTATTTAATCCATTAGCTTCTGATGGATCTAACTCAAGCCCCTTGTTTAGGTATTGTGTGGCTGAATCTAATTCATTCTTATAGTAAAATACATTGCCAATGTTAATCAAGGATTGTGCTTGTTCGGCATTTTTTTTTAATGAATTTCGAAACTCTTGAATAGCCACATCATATCTTTTTAATCGCGTATTTATTAACCCTTTTGTAAAGTAAAGCTTTGCCGAGTCCTCCCAAGATTTCCCAAGTCCCTTTAAATCATCTAATGCCCGGTAATACTGATCTACATCTAAATAGAGATTTGCACGCTTGTACAATGCATTCTCATCTTCAGGATTTAAGGCAAGTACGGCATCGTACATTTCAATAGCTCCATACAACTCCCCTTTAGCTTCTAATACCAAGGCATTATTTAAATAGGCATCCACATAAGTACTATCTGTTAAAATGGCTTCCTTATAATAATAATTGGCTTTATCTAAATCGTTTTCTTCAAATGATTCATTTCCCTTAAGCAAAAAAGTTAATTTGGCATGCTCTGTTTTGCTTGTGCAAGATAAAAATGCTCCCAATAGGAATGTAAAAGCTAATTTATTCATGTTTAATTTTTTTTCAAAAATAGCCTATAAATATATGAGAGTGCTGTACGAGTTAAACATTTCACTTCTCAACCCTAGAAAAATATTATATATATTTGGTTTATATTATAAACTACTTTATACTTGCATTAACATATTAATTATATTTTATGGAAACAGATAGTTTAACACCTGAAAAAAGCTTTGAACTAATTACACAGGTAATTACCGAAGCAAGAACAAAATTTACAGAAAATGGATTTATTTATATGTTTTGGGGTGCGCTGATAGCCATTGCTTCGCTTAGTCAGTTTATACTACTTAAAAATGAATATTATAGTATCAACTACTATCCATATTTTCTAATGCCCATTGGCGGTATTTTTACAGGGTACTATTTTTCTAAGAAGAAGAAAAGTAAGCAAAATCAAATAAGTAAAATAGTTACTGTTGTTTGGATTGTTCTTTCACTTAATATGATGCTTTTAGGATTTGTATTTGCAAATGTGTTAAGGGAAAGCCTGATTCCCGTTATCCTTATTTTACAGGGTGTGGGTATGGTTATTTCAGGAGGAGCTGTAAAAAGCAAATTATTAATGTATGCAGGAATAGCTGTTAATATTTCAGGGTTTGTTTGCTTTAATTTAGATTGGATTTACCATTCATTACTGGCAGGGATTGTGGCAATAGTTGCTATTTTTATTCCGGGCATTATATCAATGGTAAAGCATAAGAAAGAGCAGAATGTTTAAGAACCTCAACCCAATATTGCATTCTCAGTTAAGGCTGTCTATTATTTCGTTTTTAGTTACCAGCGGAAAATCCGACTTTAATGAACTAAAAGAAATAACCAACGCCACCTCGGGCAATATTAGTGTGCAACTTAAAAAACTGGAAAAGACAAAATACATAAAAATACATAAAGGCTTCTTAAACAATTATCAGCATACCTCCATTGAAATTACAAAAACAGGGATTGATGCCTTTGAAGAATATGTGAGTGCTATAAAACAATATATACAATAATTTTTTTGATTATTTGATTTATAATGTAAACTAATTTATAAATAATAAAACTATGAAACAACTACTCATAATTTCATTGCTGCTTGCTTCCTGTGAGGGAAACACCAGCCACATTGATAATTCACAAGTTGTGAACTATCAAAAACAAGCCGAAACCATTCAATCAGATTCTTTGCTTGAAGGTATCCAGGCTAAGATCACTAATGCTTTTGTGGTTGGGGTGATATCTAAAAAAAATGATGAGTTAAACCATCTTAGCAAAGAGTTGGAACAGCTTTACAAGGAGGAAAATCAAAATCTCATTCTATACTGGCGTTCCTATTTACAATTTTTTTCTTCTATTTATTACCTCGAAAAAGGAGATAAAGAAGAAGCAGAAAAAGAAGTGGACAAAGGTATAGGTTGGATGAATGACATGCAGAAGAAAAATTCGGAAGACTATGCCCTGCTGGCCATGCTGGAAGGATTTAGCATACAGTTTAAAGTTATGAAAGCTATGTTTATTGGCCCTGCTGCACAGAAAAATGCAAAAACGGCCATAGCAATGGATTCTACTAATTTAAGAGCCTATTATGTTTATGCCACTAATAATTTTTATACCCCCGAGATGTTTGGTGGCGGAAAAGAAGCGGAAGAATATCTACTTAAAGCACTTTCGCTTCCAGAGCAGAGGGCTAAAAATGATTATTTGCCTTCGTGGGGTAAAGAAGAATCTTATGAATTATTAATTAGGCATTATATCAAAAAAGAAAAATGGGGTTTGGCCAAAAAATATTTTCAGGAAGGAACTAAAAAGTTTCCTGAAAGTTATACGCTAAATAAATTGGCATCAAAATTAGTAGGAAAGTAAATAGTGGCAGATAATGGATATGAGTAGAATTTATTTCATACTATCAATTTTTATAACGCAGGTGCTGTTCGCACAAGAAAAGTACGTGATTATAAAAAATGTAAATATTTACACGGGAGAAAAATATATTGAAAACACAAATTTGGTTGTAAATGATGGGAAAATACTGGCCATCAATAAAAACCTAAAGCCTTATCCTGGTTCAACAGTTATTGATGGTAAAGGAAAAACCATCATTCCCCCGTTAATCAATGCCCATGTGCACCTTTGGCTGCCATTAAATTTAAAAGGGTCTTTAAAATATGGAATTTTTGCCAATTTAGATATGTCTTCAGCCGATGCGCATGCCAATCAGCTAAGAAAATATAACGACTCATTATTATACGCAAATTATTACTCAGCAAATGCCGGAGCCACTGTTCCTGAAGGGCATGGCACCCAATTTGGCCCGATACCAACGATAAACGACACCCTTAGCCCAAAAGAGTTTGTAAGGGATAGAATAAAAGCCCATGCAGATTATATTAAAATTCTTAAAGAGCCTGCCATGCCCACATTAAGTAGCCATCAGACCTTTGAGATAATAAACGAAACACACAAACTTGGCAAAATAGCCGTAGCACACGTTTCGCGGCTGGAAAATGCCCTGGAACTAACCGGGCAAGGAGTTGACGGCTTTGTGCATATCTGGTGGGATAAATCTGCAAAAAATGAACAATTTCAATTTATGAAAGAGCGTAATATTTTCATTGTGCCTACGCTATCTGTTATTGAAAAAGCTTTTGAGGCAATTAAAACACGTGGCATAACAAGGCCTGTATTAACTTTTGAACAAGTATTAATAGAGGTAAAAAAAGCCTATAACAAAGGGATTCCCATTTTATGCGGAACAGATTCGCCCAATTTTCTAATAAATTATACCCACCACTTTTTTGAAGAAATGCTTTTGCTTTCCCGGGCAGGGCTATCAAACCAAGATGTTATAAAGTCAGCTACTACAAATGTATATAAGGCATTTCCTCTAACAGGTTTTAGTGAATTAAAAGAAGGTTCCCCTGCAAGTTTTATCCTAATCAATGGCAACCCTGTTATAAACATTGAGGATATAAAAAATGATAAACGAATCTTTAAAAATGGAATTGAAATACTAAATAGTGTGTATTAGCAATAAAAGTTATGATTCGAGTTTCTTATTTAGTTAGCTTTTTACTGTTCTTCACTTTTACTTCGTATGCCCAATCTAATATAACAGGCGTTGTAAAAGATAAAAGAGACAAGCCTGTTTTTGCTGCCAATGTTTACCTAAAATCAAGCCAGCAAAAAGGCACAACAACTAATTTTGATGGTGCCTTTAGTTTACAGGTTAACGATTTAAACGACACATTAATTATTTCTTTTATCGGATTTCAAACAAAAGAAATTCAATTAACATCCATTGATTTTGATGAGCCGTTAATTATAATACTGGTAGAAAACCAGCGATCGTTGGCAGAAGTTGTTATCACTGCTCAAGACCCTATTTCGGAACAATTTTCGGTAGTAACCATCAAGAAACTGGATATTTATTTTAACCCTGTTTCGCAGGGCGACCCGCTAAAAGCAATAACAACATTACCGGCTTCTACTACCACCGATGAAACTGCAAACCCCTCTCTGCGCGGAAGCTCTGCCGACAGGTCGAGGGTGGTGCTAAACGGTGTGCCAGTTTATAACCCTGTTAGAGCCAGCCAATTAAACAACCAGGGGTTCTTTAGCCTTTTTAATCCTGAAATTATTGATAAAATGTATGTGTATGCCAGCAACCCTCCTCTAACCTATGGAAACACAACTGCCGGTTTGGTAGAAATACAAACCATTAAAAATTTAGAATCAAACCAATTGCAATTCTCTGCAAGTTTGGCAAGTACTGGTGTTTTTCTCTCGCAACAGCTAAAAAAGGATGTTTCGTTTGTGCAAGCTTATGGTAATTATCAATTTTCAGGTGCTTTTGTTGGTATTCAGGAAAATCAATTGCCTGCTATTAATAATTTTACAACAACAGATGCAGGCGTAAACTTTCATGCAAAAATTGGAAAACAGGTAGAATTTAATTCGTATAATTATTTTATTGATGAAGCTTTTAAGGGCTCGAACGAACAATTTACATACAAAGGTGAAATTGCTACCAATAAAAAAAGGTATTTCACTATAAACAACCTAACTTATTACACTGCTAACGGAGTGTTAAGCTTAAATAGTGGTGCAAATACATCGCAACAAAATTTTAGTTTCGGCAACATAAAATCCAACAACCAAATAAACCAGTTATTTACTTCCTTAAATTATAATTGGTTCCCAGTAAAAAATACAGATTTACAATTGGGCGTTTCCCACGATTTCCATAAGAATGATTTTAATGACAGCATTCCGGTTTATTATTATGCTTTATCGCCCGGATCGCCTAATTACTATTCAGAAACATCCATAAGCAACCTTATGTTAGAGGCGTACCTATACACCAACTGGGATGTAAACGACAAGCTTACTTTTTCAGCCGGAATGCGAAGCAATATCCCAGTAAATAACCAAAGCTTTTACTTTAGCTCGCAACTAGGGTTAAAGTATAAAATTAACAGTAAACAATCCTTTTTGCTTAGCGGAGGCAGGTATCACAATTATTCATCACCCAATTTCTTTGCTAAAAACTATACCCTTTTAGCAAGTTATCAAATAGCATTGGACTATACTTTTAAGGTAAAAAATGGACTTATAACGGCTGCTACTTATTTTAAAAATGAAGACGGAGAGCAACCTGTTAATGCGATTTCTACTATTAATGAAGTTAATACTTTTGGAGTAGAATTATTTCTGGAACATACGTTTTACAACTACTTTAAATTCACTTTTGCTAATTCATACATCAATCAGGTTGTAACAATAGGTAGCGAGAATTATAAAGGGCAAAACGATTTTAATTACCTGATAAAAACGACTTTGCAGTATAATAACCCTCCGCTATTTTCATTAGCATTAACCTACATTGGCCGACCCGGCACTTTTTACACCCCAATTACAGGTTCAACTCTTGATAATCAAACCGGCTTTTACGAACCTCTTTTTAGCAATGATTTAGTTAGCAGACAGTACAATAATTATAATAGATTGGATTTGAGCCTGAGCAAATATATCAGGTTAAAAAAGAATGCTTTAATTACGTTTGTTTCTCTTAATAATATACTAAACACACAAAATGAAAGCAGGATATTGTATAACTCCAACTATTTATCATATCGTTTTGATTACTTTCAGTTTAGGCTTTTATATTTTGGCGTGGTGTGGCAGTTTAATTATTAACGGGGCGTTTGTTTTTAGCCTAATTAATTCACGGTTTTCAGGGATACTACTTTCACAGTTTTCAGTGCAACTTTTTCTTTTCTAAAACAATAGATTTGTGTTGGCACAATTATCAAAATTCGTATAACTTTTTGTTGCCTTAAACTTGACCAAACGCAACCTCTTTTTTTAATTACTACGAAAGAAAAATGAAATTTACCTGTCAGGAAATCTCTGAAATAAAATTAAACCTGTTTGAAAACAAGCTGGTTTATATGCACAACGGAAATGATGCAAATGTAAAACTCCCGTTACAGGTTAAGTTAATTTCTGAAGCTACAAGTTATATTAATAAGCAGCAGTACCTGCTCGATTATAGCCCAACCACCTTAGGCTATTACTGGATTAATGATAACAAGTGCTTAAGAACAGCAAAAGGCTTGGTTTTTAAAAGGGCAAAAGAACAAGCCGTTCAAGCACAGTTAAGTATCAATAATAAACTAACGTACCAAATTGCAGATTGGCAAAAGTCTGTTAAACCAACAGGTGAAAAAAAATATACGTTTGATAAAATATCTCAGATAAACGGAATATTAAATAAGGCCAACGATAACACATGGTATTTAGAAATTGGAGGTAGAAAATTTGCCATATTAAAAGATGAGTTAGAATTTTCTTACGAATATGTAATGGTACACCACTAAGCAACTAATTAAAATTTAGTATATGAAAACATGTATAATTATCGGTTTACTATTAATAACTCTCTTTTTTTTATTTAGAAGAGTATTGGCTGGTGGAGAAAAAATAATAGAAGAACATAATCAAAACACTAAATGTTTAACTCTTGAAAATTATCTGTTGATACGAAAATCTCCCTATGCCGATGAGTTAAGCGAATACACCATATATAGGGAAGAGCATGAGATTAAATTTAGAGGAGAAGCATCATTTTTTACACTAACAAGATTTCCACCTGAAACCACTACTGTTAAACTAAGAGATCTTTCTACCCATGGGTTAAGAAAGAGAGAATTTTTAAAATATATATGCAATCTTGTAGATAAGATAAAAAAACAATCAGGCAAAAAATGATAATTTATAAATCATATTAATGAAGTTAACAATAACCTTAATAATCACCTTGGTGCTTCTAATTTTTTACAAAAAAACTATTGTTGGAATGTTTTCTTCCAACATATTTTTGAATAAAAAATATGACAAATACCAGTATTTATACAAAAACACAACAAAATCTGAAAATTATAAAATTTTAAAAATAACAGATAGAACACCTCGGTTCATTTTATTCGATAAAGTTACCGAAAACTTTATTCTTACAGGAGATGAGCTATATCTAACCACTATTCGAAAAATAAACAATAAGGGAGAAGAAATAGATTCTTTAGAAATAAAAGGGCATCTATACCCTTCAGGAATATATTTTTACGAAGATTGTTTTATTGATTGGGTAATTACAGGCAATAAATCAAAACAGAAATACGATGCCATTATAGATTATAATTCACTATCTAAAAAAGAATTTGAAGACTATTTAAACAAAGCAGATATCGTTGACTTTATCCATTTTAGTAAACCTGAAAGTTCGAAACATTATACTGGCAGGGTACATTTTGTGGGTAGATGCCATTTAAAAATACAAGATAAATGGATAGTAATAGAATCTGAAAAAATGTTTAAAGAGTTAGAGAAGGACTATGAAAAAGAATATTTTGAACTAAAGCACAAAAATTTCTCAAAAAAGAATGGCGACAGGCTAATTGCGCTTAAAAATCAGATAATTCCATTTCATGATTGGGAGAAACAAGACAATATGATTTTCATACAAAAATTCAGTAAAGAATCTTATTCCAGACGATCATTCGGTGATTTTAACAATCATGGCCCAGGAACAGGATGGCATGGCACAGGCTATTTTCAATTAACCTATAAATCAGAGATATTTAACTTTAAATCGTATGCTTTTAAAAGCAAGCGATTCTCTTTTAACCCATACATTTCAATATACTTGCCGGCAAAAAAATATAATATAGACTTATCCTTTATTGAAATAACTAATTCTTCTGGTGCTAGACAACCTTCAGGAAATAGCGGATTATATGTTTTAAAAAAGAAATAATAGCAGAAAACACCTAATGCCGGGCATCCTGTTTAAACCATGTTTTACGATAATTGAATGCTTTTTTACATCTGCCTTTTCGTTTACAGCACTAGTAAATATCGGGAAATTTATCAGGTTCAACCTCAGCCATTAAATCATAAATTTTATCAAAAACTTCCTCTGCATTGGGTTTAGAGAAATAGTCACTATATGAACATCCTGATAAACTAACCCTTTCTTCTTTATTTGCAAGCACAGAAATTCTGAGTCCTTTGTCTTGTTCCTGTTCGGTAATTCAAGCGTATGCATAGAATCATGCCCTCTATTATTCAAAAATATAGATAATGATATGGGGGAAGTTGATCATCAATAATAAATCTCACGAGGTAATTCTATGTTTCTTGCATAATAATATGTAATATTTGCTTTTCTAGTTGAGGGACAATATCTTCTACAACACCCCAAATAGCCCAAAGATCAACTCCTATATAATCATGAATTAATTTATCACGCATTCCAGCAATTTTCTTCCACTCAACTTCAGTGTATTTTGCTCTAAAAGATGAATTTAATTGTTTGGTTGCTTCCCCAATAATTTCAAAATTCCTTATTACTGCATCCTGAACCAAACTATTTTCTAAAAATTTTTCTTTATCAATATTATGCGTATAATTTTTGATTTTAATTATACAATCTAAGATATGCTCTAGATAAATTTTAGGATTTTTATCCATTTAAATGATTCTAATTAAATCCTTTTCAATATAAGGCTTTAAGTTTTTGTTTACAGAATTTATTGTAACCAAGTCAACCTTTATTCCTAATATTTCAGATAGGTCTTGCTCTAAACCAATAATATCCAATAAATTAACATCCATTTCAAAATCAATCAATAAATCTAAATCACTATTTTCAGTTTGCTCATTACGAGCATAAGACCCAAAAACACCAACTAACAAAGGGTTTAGCCTTTTTGTTATTCTTTTTATTGTTTCTTCTTGTTGAAGGCTAATCATATACCAAAGATAAGCAATTGCACTAATAAATTTCAGGGTACGTTTCTGGCTCAACCTCACTCATCAACCTATACACTTTATCAAATATTTCCTCTGCATTGGGTTTAGAGAAATAATCACCATCAGAACCATAAGCGGGTCGGTGCTCTTTGGAGGTAATCGTTAATGGCGCTGAATCCAGAAATCGAAACCCTCCTTGCTCTTCAAGCACTTTTTGCATCATATAGGCAGTTGCACCACCTGGCACATCTTCATCTGCAAAAACTACACGGTTGGTCTTTTTCACCGAGCTTATAATTGAATGGTGTCTATCAAAAGGCATAAGGGTTTGTACATCAATAACTTCGCAGGAAATCCCAATTTCTTCTAACTGTTGTGCGGCATCTATCACAATACGACACATAGAGCCATACGTAATAATAGTTAGGTCATTGCCTTCTCTCAATAATTCCGGTACCCCCAGAGGTTCTTTGTACTCTGCTAAATTGGATGGCATTTTTTCTTTCAACCGATACCCATTCAGGCTTTCAATCATTAATGCAGTATCATCAGAAGCCAACATAGTGTTATACATACCTGCTGCTCTCGTCATATTTCGAGGTACCAGTAAATAGATGCCTTTAAGGCTATTAAGCAACATGCCCATTGGTGAGCCTGAGTGCCAAACTCCTTCTAAACGGTGTCCTCTGGTTCTAATAATTAAAGGTGCTTTTTGGCCTCCCTTTGTGCGGTATTGTAAGGTTGCCAAATCATCTGTTAAAGTAGGTAATGCATATACAAGGTAATCCAAATATTGAATCTCTGCAATGGGTCTTAATCCACGCAAGGCCATTCCTATCCCCTGACCAATAATGGTAGTTTCTCTAATACCGGTATCATCAACTCTATTTACACCATATTTAGCTTGTAAGCCTGCAAAAGCTTGATTTACATCCCCAATTTTACCTACGTCTTCGCCAAAAGCCAACACTCTTGAATCTCGTGCAAGGGCATTGTCGAAACAAGCCTGTAGCACTTCACGCCCATCAACTACTTCAGAGCTAGATCCATATTGAGCAGGCACAGGATTAATTTTTAATGCAGCATCTGCTGATTCACTAAATATATGTGACCCATAGTCCTCTACAGCTTTAATCTCAAAAGATTTAAGCCATTTTATCAATGGCTCTTTTTCTTCATAAAACTGCCCTCGAACAATCCGTAGTGCTTTTTTTGAAGCTTTTACCGCATCTAGTTTTAAAGGGTTGATGGCCGAAGACAATTCATTTTTAACGTTTTCTATTTCTTGGCTGCTAGAAACATTTGCAAGGTTGCTTAATAAGGCAGATACGGTTGTTTGAGCATCTTTTTCTTCCTCTATAAACGCTTTCCAAGCATCTTTTTTGGCTTGTTTTGCATAGTTTTTGGCTTCTAACTCAATAGCTTCTAACTCAACCTCAGTTGCATACTCATTGCTCAATATCCACTCCCTCATTTTAAGGTTGCAATCATGAGCTGCTTCCCACTGTAATCTTTCTTTGGTCTTATATCTTTCGTGCGAACCTGAGGTTGAGTGTCCTTGAGGTTGTGTTGCTTCTACAACGTGTACCAATACAGGAATATGCTCTTCTCTCGCTAATAATTCAGCTTTTTTATAGGTTGTAACCAACGCCTCATAATCCCATGCTTTTACTGTTAATATCTCAAACCCTTTTTCTTCGGCAGTTCGTTGAAAACCAGCCAATGCTTTGGAAATGGATTGTTTTGTTGTATGATATTCTGCACCAACAGAAATACCAAATTCATCATCCCACACCGACATAATTACAGGAATCTGGAGCACACCAATTGCATTTATCGCTTCAAAAAACATCCCTTCTGAAGTAGATGCATTGCCAATGGTACCAAAGGCAATTTCATTTCCATTGTTTGAGAGATTTGTAAACTGATGTAGCTCCTTATTCTTTCTAAAATGCTTTGATGCCAATGCTAAACCTACTAATCGTGGCATTTGTCCAGCCGTGGATGAAATATCTGCTGTGCTATTTTTATGATCAACAAGATTCTTTAATTGTCCTTCCTCATTTAACATTCGGGTAGCAAAATGACCATTCATCAATCTGCCTCCCGATGCAGGCTCATCCTTTAAACTGGTATGCGCATAAAGTTGGGCAAAATACTGTTGAATGGTTAGCTCGCCAATGGCAAACATTAGCGTTTGATCACGATAATAGCCTGACCTGAAATCACCATTTTTAAATACATGCGCCAATGCCAACTGAGGCACTTCCTTGCCATCTCCAAAAATTCCAAACTTAGCTTTGCCCATAAAAACCTCCTTACGGCCCATTAAGCTAGCTTCTCGACTTACAACAGCCAATTTATAATCTTCCAGAATTTGTGATATTTCTACGACTGGCTGGTTGGTTGCTGTATTTTTCAAAACAATATAGTTTTAGTAAAAAAAACCCAACTGCTTGGCTAGCGGCATATTGGGAGGCAAAAATTGCTCTGTTTACTAACAAATTTAAGGCATCGCATCCGGTAATCAAATTTTGCTTTCAAATGTTAAAAATAATTCAATTAATTTTATTCGGAAATAAGCTCATGAAAAAGAATATAATTTGGATAAATAATAAACTTTTAACAGATACCAAGCAATCACAAGTCGAGTTCCATAGAAAATTAAACCATATTTTTTTTTAGATAATGGGTGTAACTTATACCCTAGCAAATCAAAAATCGCCTTACTATATTTGTCAAGTAATTAAACATTTAAGCGATGATTATAGGTGTTCCAAAAGAAATTAAAAATAACGAAAACCGCGTGGCCTTAACACCAGCAGGTGCTAAAGAACTGGTAAAACGTGGACATGAATTGTATGTACAGTCAACCGCAGGAGAAGGTAGTGGCTTTTCCGATGCTGACTACGAAGGCGCGGGAGCTAAAATGCTACCTACCATTAAAGCTACTTATGAAATAGCTGAAATGATTATGAAGGTAAAAGAACCTATTGAATCAGAATATCCGTTGATTAAAAAAGATCAATTATTATTTACATATTTTCATTTTGCTTCCGGCCAGGTACTTACCGAAGCAATGATTGAAAGAGGTTCTGTTTGCTTGGCTTATGAAACCGTTGAAACAACTAAAAGAGCTCTTCCACTTTTAATTCCTATGAGTGAAGTAGCAGGAAGAATGGCAACGCAGGAAGGAGCCAAATATCTTGAAAAGCCTATGGGTGGCCGTGGCATTTTGCTAGGAGGCGTACCAGGTGTTAAACCTGCCAAAGTACTAATACTTGGTGGCGGCATTGTTGGTACCGAAGCGGCTAAAATGGCTGCAGGCCTTGGTGCTGAAGTTACTGTAATGGATTTAAGCCTTTCCAGATTAAGGTATTTAGATGATGTAATGCCTCCAAATGTGCATACCATGATGTCGAATGAGTATAATATTCGTGAGATGATTAAGGATACCGACTTAATTATTGGTGCGGTGCTAATACCAGGTGCAAAAGCACCTAAGCTTATTACAAGAGATATGCTCAAAAAGATGAGGCCAGGAACTGTGTTGGTAGATGTAGCAGTAGATCAGGGAGGGTGTATTGAAACTTGCACTCCAACTACGCACGAAGAACCAACTTTTGTTATTGATGATGTAATTCATTACTGTGTGGCAAATATGCCGGGAGCTGTTCCTTATACATCAACCCTTGCGCTTACAAATGCAACACTACCTTATGCTATTGATTTGGCTAACAAAGGGTGGAAAAAAGCCTGTGCTGAGAGTAACGAGCTTAAACTAGGTCTTAATATAATTAATGGAGACATTGTTTATAAAGCAGTTGCTGACGCTTTTAATATGCCTTATACAGATGTTTCAAAATATGTAAACTAAATCGTCATTCAAAGGAAAAATCTCTTTATCGTTAAGGAGGCTCTTCAGGTCGAAGCCACTGTCAGGCGGGTTTTGTCATTGCGAACCCCACCCATAGTTTCTATTTTAAAGAAGGAAAATGGTGTGGCAATCTGTTTTAACATATAACAGATTGCCACCTCACTAGCTAGCGGGGCAAAAACGAGATTCGCAATGACGGTTTCAAACTGTCATTCCCCTACACTGATTTTAAAAAAAACCTGTGCTCTGAGTGACGTTACTTTTCTAGCTTCTCTCAAATTTGGGTATCTCCTTTAAGTTTATTAACTCTCCAGCAGCACCTATTTTAAATGTATAGTGAACCAATCCATTGGTTAAAATGATTATAGATGCTTTAAGGCTATTATTATATACAGCTACCTGCTCCAATGTTGACTGGTCTATTTTAACACCAGGTGCTTTGCACTCAACTAAAATTTGAGGATTTCCTAGGTTGTTATAAATAACAACATCAGAACGTTTCATTCTTTTATTATAGGATACACCTGATTCCACTTTTACTAATCCTCTAGGATAATCAAGTTCATCAAGAAGATAGTGAATTATATGCTGTCGCACCCATTCTTCCGGAGTTAAAAGAATATCTTTTTTACGAATAATATCGAAAACATATTCCCCTTCCTCCTTTCTGGTAATCTTAAAATCACAGTTGGGAAAATTCAAAGTTTGCATATCACAAAGATGCAACACAATTATTTTGAACGTATTTTTGCTGTCATTAAAATTGATAAAATTATGATAACAAAACAAGGCATTGTAGAAAATTGGTTGCCAAGGTACACAGGCACAGAGTTAGATCAATTTGGAGAGTATATCTTATTGACCAATTTTAGGAATTACCTTACACTTTTTGCAGAAAAGTATAATGCGGAACTAATTGGTGAAGACAAACCTATGCAAACGGTTACTGCCAATAATATAACTATTATCAATTTTGGAATGGGGAGTGCTATGGCGGCAACTGTAATGGATTTACTTTCTGCCATTATGCCAAAAGCCGTGTTGTTTTTAGGCAAATGCGGTGGGCTAAAAAAGAAAACAGCCTTAGGTGACTATATTTTACCCATAGCAGCCATTAGAGGTGAAGGTACTAGCAATGACTATCTACCACCTGAAGTACCAGCCCTTCCTTCTTTTAATCTTCAACGTGCGGTTTCTTCAGTCATAAAAAATAGAAAACAAGACTATTGGTCTGGTGTGGTATTTACCACTAACCGTAGAGTTTGGGAGCACGATAAAGGGTTTAAAAAACGGTTGCGACAAGCCCGTGCTATGGGTATAGACATGGAAACAGCCACTATTTTTACTGTCGGTTTTAAGAATGAAATTCCTAGAGGAGCTTTATTGCTTGTAAGCGACAACCCGATGATTCCTAGTGGGGTTAAAACAGATAAAAGTGATAATACTGTAACTAAGAGTTATGTAAATCACCATCTGGAAATAGGTATTGAAGCCCTGATAGAACTACGGGACTCAGGAGATTCGGTTAAGCATCTTCGGTACGAATAGATCTTAAGCCTTGTGCGCTTACTGGTAATTTTAGGGTTAGTAATATGGCTAGGCCGATAAAAAAGAATATACCAAGTGCCAATGAGCTATTTCGCATACTGCCTGTTAGATATTCGATAAGTCCATACGAAAATGTTCCTATTACAATAGACACATTATAGGTTACATCGTAAAAGCTAAAGAAAGAAGCATATTCAGTGGTGTTCTCTGGTATCAGTTTTGAGTAAGTGGCACGTGATAACGCCTGAATTCCTCCCATTACCAAACCCACAACAAAAGCTAGAGCAAAGAATTGTATTTTGGTAGTGACCAGAAAAGAGGCTATACAGATGAGTACCCAAATAATTAACATACTTGAGAGCGAAAATTTATTGCCTCTAAATAGAGAAAGTTTAGCAAAAAGGTAGGAGCCTGCAACCGCTACCACGTTTATAATAAGGATAGTAAAAATTAGCTCTCCTCCTTCCAGCCGTAGCACCTTACTACCAAACTGAGCGGCCATGTACATTACAGTTTGCACACCTGTATTATAAAAAAAGAAAGCGATTAAGTACTTTCGAGCCACAGGCATCTCTTTAAGATTAAACCACACTTTTCTAATCTCTTTATAGCCATTTAATAACATATTAGGCTTTACCTGATTAGAATTACTATCAGAAGGCATATTTTTAAAGGTAATCTGGGAGAAGCCAAACCACCAAAGGCCAACCATAACAAAGGAAAGCTTTGCCGGTGTGCTATCTTGTGGCAACCCAAATAAACCAGGCTTTTGTATCATGGCTAAATTAATAACCAAAAGAATAACACTACCAACATACCCATAGGAAAAACCTTTAGCACTAACCTCATCTATCCTATCTACAGATACAATTTGAGGCAGATAAGAATTATAAAAAACCAAACTACCCGAAAAAGCAATACTGGCTAAAACGGCCAAGAAAATTCCATACTCAATATTGGCTCCATTAAACAGAAACAAGCCCATACATGAAATACTACCTATATAAACGAACACCTTCATAAAAAGCATACGCTTACCACTGTAATCAGCAATACCAGTAAGCAATGGCAAAATAGCCGCTACTACTAAAAAGGAAAACGATAAGGCATAAGAATAGAGCACCGTATTAATAAGTTCAACCCCAAAGAATGAGACTAAATCACTACCCTCAGTACGAGTAACACTTTCATAATACACAGGAAATATGGACGATATAATTACAAGAGAATAAACTGAGTTTGCCCAGTCATACATACTCCAGGCTCTTATTACTTTTCCATCGTTTATCATTTTTTGCATTTACAGCGATTATTGAACAGTTAAGGTATATACAAAAAAGGTCTTCCTAAAATAGGAAGACCTTTTACTATTATAAACTATTTGCTCTACAAATCAGCTATTTGTCGTACGTAAAACATTACTTTTAATGCATTCGCTTTTCTGAGCTTTAGCTGAACATCGGAAATCAGACCCATTTTCACACCTTCATCTGCTTTAAAAGCAACTGTAATTTGGTCTCTTTCGTTTTCTGAAAGCTTATCTTTTTCCTTAGAAACCCATAAAGTAATATCTTTTACTTCAATAAATACATCATTGGTCTGAATTTTAGGCTCATCACCATACAAAACAGTGTTTTTAGGCTCGCCTATATATAAATAACTTACCAACGACTTACGTTGCAATTTTCTAAGCTCAGTTCCATCCGGCATTTTTTGCTTTACATTAATGGTGTTCTCTCTCATTACAGTGGTTACCATAAAAAAGAACAAAAGCATAAAAATAATATCCGGTAATGCCGCAGTAGGGATTTCCTGATTTGTTTTCGATTTTTTCGTAAATTTTGCCATCTTATTACTTATTAGGTTCTGCAATTGAAATAGCCATCGGTATCCCTTCTCTCGCTTTTAAATAAGTAGCTTTATTTTCAGGATTCCCTAAATCAGAAGAAAGCTCTCTCCATCGAGCATTTGTTACGCCTGCACGTTCTGCATAAATATCGTAATAAGCTCCTTGGCACTCATTATACACAGCAATAAACATTTTGTAACTAGTTCCTCGATTTGCTTTTAACGAAACAATTGCCTTATCTGGACTTTCTGATAAATCAGGATTTCTTCCATAATTAAGCACATGGTCTTTTACCATTTGCCTAATTTTTTTGGGGTCATCTAGCCCTTCATTTTCAACCAATAACTTATCCGATGAGTTAATCAGAATCTTAAAAATATTCTTCTCCTTAAATTTTATCTCAATATCTTCAATGTCATCCGGATTCGGAGGGAGCTTTAATGTTAACCCTTTATCATTGGCAATAGTGGTTGTTACCAAGAAGAATATCAGCAATAAGAAAGCGATATCCGCCATAGAGCTGGAATCAATTCCTCTCATTTCTCTTCTACCTTTTGCCATATTCTTCTTATTTAATTGCTTTGTTCAATTCAGTATATACAATACCCACTACGGCAATACCCAACAATAAGTAAACCATTGTAAGCATTCCGCCTATCAGTTTAGATAAGCCTTCAGTTTCTACTCCTGACTCAATATAACGAGCGGTAACTTCAGATCCTGAAATCATATAACCAATTCCGTAAATTACTATTAATATACCAACACCAATAGCCGTGCCTATAAGTTGCTTAGGCTCATCTAGCGATTTTATTAATGGAAGTACTATTGCTAACACTACTCCTACAATTGTAAGTATGTATGCTAAGTACAATCCATAATTTGCTACAAATCCTTCCATATTTTTATAATATTAAGGTGTAAAAATTATTTTTTTGTTTG
>CAZZML010000004.1:0-23272 GCA_964654735.1 uncultured Roseivirgaceae bacterium
GTGGTTTTGAGAAGAACTAATGGATTAATTCGATCAAAATCAACGCAATAAATGGGTCTCTGTGAATGGTAGGGTTAATCGGGTTCAGGTTAAAATGTAATTTACTGTTATCCAAATAGATAATATGAGCTTGTCCCATTGATTGACTGAGTTCCTAAGGAATGCTAACAGCTATTCCTTAGGAACTCAGGTTAAAAACATATTTTCTTACCTTTGCAACTAATATTTTTTGCTTAATCCTAACTAATATGAACTCATTCGAAAATATTCTAGCAACACTTACAAATAATATACTCACCATTGCTATTAATAGGCCATCTAGCTTAAACGCTTTAAATGCTCAAACTATTAGCGAGTTAAGCGAAGCCATTGAAACAGCTAAAAATGACAACGAAATAGCTGGAATAATAATAACAGGCGTAGGTGAAAAAGCTTTTGTGGCAGGAGCAGATATTTCTGAAATTGCTGCACTCAACGAGTTAAACGGAAGGCATTTCGCAGAAAAAGGACAACAAGTATTTGAAAACATTGAAAACTGCGAAAAACCAGTGATCGCAGCGGTTAATGGCTTTGCTCTTGGTGGTGGATGCGAACTTGCAATGGCTTGCCATATTCGTGTAGCTGTTTCTTCGGCAAAATTTGGGCAGCCCGAAGTTAATTTGGGTTTAATACCAGGGTACGGAGGCACCCAAAGGCTAACTAAATTAGTAGGGCAAGGACGAGCCTTAGAACTAATAATGACAGGTGATTTAATAAGCGCAGAAGAAGCTTATAGAATCGGGTTGGTAAACCACGTGGTTTCAGACGCTAAAGAATTAACAGAAAAAGTTGATTCTATTATGAATAAAATTCTCACGAAAGCACCTTTAGCAATAGGAATGGTTATTTCTTGTGTTAATGCTGCTTCGAGTAGTGAAAATGGCTACCTTGTAGAAGCCAATGGATTTGCACATTGTTGCCAAACCAATGATAAACAAGAAGGAACAACTGCTTTTTTAGAAAAAAGAAAGCCTAATTTTAAGGGCAATTAATAAACAGTTAATTAACATTGGTTCTTCCATTTTATCAAAGTCTAATATTGCGACTCCTAAGAACTCCTACCCAACTTAATATGCTAGTGCTATGGGCAGTATAAAACAACTGGTAGGCCAAACTGCTATTTATGGCGTTAGTAGCATTCTTGGAAGGATAATAAATTATTTCTTGGTTATGCTCCATACATCCATCTTTTTAAAAGATGAGCTAGGTGTAACCTCTTACCTATTCGGCTACATCGCCTTAGCCCTTATTATTATTACGTTCGGCATGGAAACCACCTACTTCCGGTTTGCAACCAAAGAGGAGAATCCTAGAACATATAATGTAGCCTCAACTGCGGTGCTACTTGTGAGTTTTTTTATCGGGCTGCTTGTTTATTTTAGTTCGGGTATCATTGCTAATTTTGCAAGCGTAAAATTTGAGTGGGTACTAAACCCAATACTAGTTTATTGGATTGCAGGCATAATATTTATTGATGGCGTTACGGCAATTCCATTTGCCAGATTACGAATTACCAACCGCCCAGTAAAGTTTGTAACAGCTAAGCTAGTAGCCATATTCCTAAATATTATTCTCCAATTACTTTTTCTAATTACATTCCCAGCAATTTATAATCAAGAATATTTGGTAGGCTTAAAGCCGTTTATAGATAGTATCTACAACCCTAACCTAGGAATAGAATATATTTTCTTATCCTATTTGCTAAGCAACTCAATCCTTTTTTTTCTGTTAAGCAAAGAGTTTCTTCTCATCAGGTTGTCGTTGCATTGGGAAACGTTAAAACCAATGCTGCGCTATGCTGTTCCTATACTAATTACTGGAATTGCGGGATGGGTAATTACAGAGTTAGACAAAAGTGCCGTTGCTAATTGGAGCGAAGGTGGGCTTTTTGCACAAGGAGTATATAGCCAAACCTTTAAACTTGGGGCTATTATGATGTTGGCTATTCAAGCATTTAGATATGCGGTGGAGCCTTTCTTCTTTTCTCAAGCAAAAGACAAACAAGCGCCCGCTCTTTTTGCCAAGACTATGCATTATTACTATTTATTGGCGTTACTAATAATGTTAGCAATTTGTACTAATATCGACCTCATAGCATCTTTTTTATTAAGAAATCCTGAATACAGAGTGGCTCTATATTTAGTACCCATCATTATGTTTGGCAAGCTCTTGTTTGGTGTTTATATTAACCTTTCCATTTGGTTTAAATTAACAGATAAAACTAGCTATGGCATCCTTTTTACACTTATTGGAGCAGTAATCACATTTGCAGGCAATTATTTGTTTTTAGGAAAGTATGGGTACACCGTAACAGCACTTGCCATTGTAGTGTCGTACTTTGTAATGTCTATGGTCAGTTACTTTATAGGTAAAAAACATTACCCAATCCCTTATAATTTTAAGCCTTTAATTATTTATACCATTATATTTTTAGTAACTATTTATTGGTCGTACCAAGTTAAAATAGAAAACCTTTGGTTAGATTCTTTATTAAATTTAACCATACCCATAGTTTTTGCCATTGCCATATATTTTATTGAGCGAAAAAGAATTTTTAAACCAATAGAATAAAGCTTCAATTGATTGAAACGGAATTAATTATCTTTGAATTTATATGAGTTTAAAATTAGTCCTACATCTAATTCTTGTTTTCATTCTTGGTCTATCACTAAAAGTAGAGGCACAGCGTAAAAACAAAAAAGAAAAAACACCCAAGAGCAGTTTATATATACAGCAAGAAGCTGAGTATTATTTTACTGAGGGAGAAAAACAATACATTCTAGAAGATTATGCAAAAGCTGTAACTAACTTTAGATCGAGCATACAACTGGCACCCAAAAATGATGTTGCCTATTTTAAACTTGCCCAAATTTACAATGTCACTAATCAGTTAGATGCTGCCAAGCAATCGATACTTAGGGCATTAGAGCTTAACGATGACAACTCTTATTACTATTTACTAGCTGCTGACATTTTTACTAATGCCAACAACTTAAAAGAAGCCACCAAGTATTACGAACAGTTAATTTCGAAAATTCCTGGCGAAGAGCATACATTTTTTCAGCTTGGTGCCATTTATTTATACTTGCAAGACTACGAAAATGCACTCTACACGTACCAAAGGGCTGAAGATTATTTTGGCATAAACGAACAAGCATCTGTTCAGAAGCAGAAAATTTACCTTAAGCAAAATCAAGTTGATAAAGCCATAAAAGAAGGGAAAAAGTTAATTGATGAGTTTCCTAATAATCCCAAATATGTAGTAATGCTTGCCGAAGTACTATCTTCTAATGCACATGAAAAAGATGCGATAATACTCATCGAAAACCTCTTAACTTCAACACCTGATGTACCTGGCATTAGATTATTATTGGCAGATTTATATCGTAAAAACAAAGAATTAGATAAGTTCGAAAAGGAGCTAAGTCTTGCGTTCGGCATTCCTGAAATAGCTATTAGTGTAAAAATTAATGCAGTTATGAAGTACATGGCTTTTTTGCCAGATAATCGCCTTGAAAAAATTCTGCCTCCTTTATGCGACACTATAGTAAAAGTTCATCCAAATGATTTTAATGGTTTTTTATTACAAGGCGATGTATATTCTACGTTTTTAGAAAAGCAATTGGTAAGTTCTGAAAACACTAAAGCCTATCAAGCAAAAGCCATTGCTGGCTATGCCAAATATGTGCAATTTGATGAGTCTAAATTTAATGTTTGGCAAAACCTGCTTAATTTAGAATTGCAGCAAAATAATTTTGATAGTGTTATTGTTTATGGAGAACAAGCATTGGAAGTGTTCCCAAACCAAATATGGTTATACCTTATAAATGGAGTTGCTCATTTAAGTGCCGAGCAATGGGAAGAAGCCATTTTTTATTTTGAAGAAGGCGTAAAAAGAGCTGCAAATAATACCCAGATGCTCGGCCTATTTTATGGCTACCTTGGAGATAGTTATTATAAAACTGGCAATTACAATAAATCAGATAGTTATTATGACAAAGCATTACTGATTAACCCAAATAATGAGCTAATACTTAACAACTATAGTTATTATTTATCTTTGCGTGGGCAAAATTTAGAAAAGGCCAACGAAATGTCTCTTAAATTGATGAGGCTAAACTCCGAAAACCTAGCTTATTTAGATACCTATGCGTGGGTTCAATTTAAATTAGGCAAATATGAGGAAGCAAAAAGAGTAATTGAAAAAGTAATTGAAGCTGGTAAGGCAAATGCAGAAAATTTTGACCATTATGGCGACATTCTTTACAAATTAGGGGAAGTTGAAAATGCTAAAATACAGTGGCAAAAAGCTAAAGAATTAGATGATACTACAGAAAACATTGACAAAAAAATTGAGCAAGGCAAAATCATTCAGTAAGACATTTGGGCTTTTAGTTATAAGCCTTTTTATGCTACAATCGTGCAGTAAGAAAATATCCGTCTTTAGTAAATCTTATTCAGCAAAAGATTTACAAATCGAAAATTTAGAATTCGATTACCTTACCATAAAGTCGAAAATACAGTTTAAGGAAACCCATAAAACCACTAAGGCCACAGCACTCATAAGAATGAAAAGAGATAGTGTAATTTGGTTTAATTTAAGTGGAGCGTTAGGTGTTCAAGGAGTAAGGGGAATTATTACCAAAGATTCTGTAAAAATTATAAACAGGGTAGAAAAATCGTATTATTTATATGATTTTAAAGCTGTTAGTCAGGAGTTTAAGTTTCCGATAGATTTTAATTTAATACAATCTATGATTGTAGGCGATATGCCTAAACCCTTAGAAGAGAATAACTCTATAAAAAAGAGTGACGGCAGGTATGTGATTAAGCAAAACATAGAAAATATCCGGATTACAAATTATGTAAACCAAACCACAATGAAACTGGAAGAGGTAAACGTAAGCGAAAAAGAAACTGATAATTCGCTAAAGCTGCTGTATAAAGATTTTAGAAATATGAATGGACAAGGATTGCCGTTCTCTATTTTTATCTCGCTCATACACCATAACGAATTTGGTGAATTGGAAACACAGCTGAACATCGATCATACGAAGGCTGAAGCTGTTAATAAACCACTTAAGTTCCCTTTCTCCATACCTAAAAAGTATGAAGCAAAAAAATAGAACTAAAATAATGGCCTTTGCTAAAAATAAAGCTCCTTTTGACAAAATTCACCAGTTTAATGTCAGAGATAAGTTTGCCTTATTGCTTCAATGCGTAACTATAATTTTTGCACTATTTATTACTAGTACGCCTCTCTTTGCGCAAAAAACAAAAGCACAGCTCCAAAAAGAAAAAAAAGAAAACCTGCAAAAAATAAAAGAAGCCCAAGCTACGCTTCAAAAAACTTCAGCCCAAAAAGAAGTGAGTATTGGCCAACTTAATGCCTACCAATTTCAGATTAATGCCCAAGCCAACCTTATTGCTAATTATAAAAGCGAAATAGGCCTGCTAGAAGATGAAATTGAGCAAGACCAACAAATTATCGATGCCTTAGAAAAGGATGTAAGTAATTTAAAAGAAGAGTATGGTGCCATGATTTATGCGGCTTATAAAGCTAGTAAGGGGCAAGATAAGCTCACTTTTTTATTTTCTTCGAGTTCGTTCAATCAATTTTTTAGAAGAATTCATTACCTCAACCAATATACGGAGGCACGAAGAAAACAAGTAGATCAGATCAACGCAATTAGAAAAATGCTCTCTACTCAAATTAATGCAGTCGAGGTTAAAAAAACAGCCCAAGTAGAACTTCTTTCAACGCAGCTTGAAGAAAAAAACAAACTTGAAAAACTTAAAAACAAGAAGCAATTAGCCATTGCCTCTCTAAACTCAAGAGAAAAAGAAATTAAAAAAGAAATTGAAAAGAAGAATAAATCACTGGCTACCCTAAATAAACTAATTGACGACATAATTGCCAAAGAAATAAAAGCAGCGGCTGCAGCTAAATCTAAAGCCAGTACGGCTTCAACCAAAGTGCTTTCTGCCGACTTTGCTAAAAATAAATCAAAACTTAATTGGCCGGTTACAGGCTTCGTATCGAGGCAATTTGGCATTTCAAAAGACCCTGTTTTAAAGGGCGTTCAACATAATAATCCTGGTATCGAAATTCAAACCAAACCAAACTCTTCTGTCAAATGTGTTTCTGATGGAAAAGTTTTGAAAGTTGCACTTATACAAGGTTTTAACCGAGCTGTAATTGTAAATCATGGCGATTATTACTCAGTATATGCAAAATTAAGCAAGGTGACTGTTGAAAAAGGGCAAGCTATTAAAGCAGGTGAACCTATTGGCATAGTGCATACCGGCAACGATGGAATTGCTGAATTACATTTCGAAATTTGGAAATCGTTTACGAAGCTCAATCCTGAAAAATGGCTGGAGAGCAAATAATCCAAATTACAACCCATTTAATTTTTGATACTAGTTTAGGCTAGTTAATTATGGAATACCTATCTTTACAACTCATTACAAGCATTTAATAAAATGAATATACAATTTGCATTTCTAGGAAGTTTAGGTGGTTTTGAAATTTTTGTCATCATTTTCGCATTATTACTTCTTTTTGGAGCTAAAAAAATACCTGAGTTAGCTAGAGGTATGGGCAAAGGCATTAGAGAATTTAAAGATGCAACCAAAGAGATTAAAGACGATATTGAAAAAGGCTTAGATGAAAAGCCTGAAAAATCTTAATTCGAAACCTAATATACATCATTCCAGCACATTTAGTAGTAGCATGAATTTACAAATTTCTGCCTGCTAGGAATGATGTGATGGTTGTTTTTCCATATGAAAATCAATTTAATACTTCTGCTGTTGATGTTTTCTGGCACTTTGCTTGCTCAGCAACCTGCTAATCTTTACATCGAAAATACTACCTACGACTTAGTGCAAGATAGGCTTAGTTGTATGCAAGGCGAAATGCCTTTGAAATTCAACGATAAAGTGTATGGGTTTATCAACTATTTTACAGTAAGAAACAGAGACTATACCAAAGAGGTTATTCGCAAATCTACCCAATACTTCCCCATTTTTGAGACCTATCTAAAAAAATATAATTTACCTGATGAACTGAAGTATTTAGCCATTGTGGAGTCAGGGCTTAGCCCTCAAATAATTTCAAGGGCTGGGGCGGGTGGTCTTTGGCAATTTATGCCATACACAGGCAATATGTATAAATTACATCAAGATTGGTATATAGATGAACGTTTCGACCCATATAAATCTACTGAAGCAGCATGTAAGTACTTGAGTAGTTTATATAATATGTTTGGCGATTGGGAATTAGCATTGGCTGCCTATAATTCAGGCCCAGGCAATGTACGAAAGGCAATTCGTAGGTCGGGCTATAAAAAAGGATTTTGGGAGATTTATAAATACTTACCAAGAGAAACCAGATCTTATGTGCCCCAATTTGTGGCTATTGCCTACACTATGAATTATGCTGAAGAGTACAACCTTTTAGCCGAGGAGCCTGCCTACTCAATAGATAGCGACACTTTAATGATTAAAGGGTATGCTAATTTAAAAATCTTGGCACAAGAACTTTCTATCTGTTACCAAGATGTACAAGGCTTAAACCCCAACTTAAAGCGATTTGGCCTTAAATCTGACAAAAAATATTACCCCGTTAGGTTACCCAAAGATAAAATTGAAGAAGCCAGAACCAATCGAGATACATTATTATACATGGCTGCCTTAAATGGAAAAAAAGACTTGGAATATTTAGCCAGAAATAGTGCAGGAAGTACTTATGGACGTGACAAGCATTTGTACAAAGTTAAAAGTGGAGATGTTCTTGGCACTATAGCTGTTCGCTATAGCGTACGTGTTTCTGATTTAAAAAAATGGAACAAGCTTAGCAGCAATACCATCCGAGTTGGCCAAAAATTAACTATTTGGACTTATCCAAACACGAAAATTAAGGCTGCTCCAATTAGTGCCCCAATAGCCAAACATGTACCAGTTGATTTTAAAGGTAAAAAAACTCATACTGTTCAACCAGGAGATACGCTTTGGGATATTTCTAACATGTATAAAGGACTAGATATTGAAAAGATTAAATTTTTGAACAAACTCCAATCAGACAAATTACAACCTGGTCAGGTGTTAATTATTGGGTAGCCTAACTCCTTTGTGTATTACCTTAAATCCGCTGTTCTATTGATTGATAAAACAGTATTTCGTTTGCGTTTTATCTTCTAAAAAGAACTAATATGAGTATCTTTACTTTTCACCAGTATGGTCTTAGGTAATTATGAACAACATCCTCTCGAAAACAATATTTTTAATTATTTTACTAGGCTCCTTTTCTTGTTCAGAAGAGATGATGAACGAAAGACTGCTCGTAGAAGCTTCTGGTAAACCGGGTGAGTTATTTGTGGTAATGGATTCAATTCAATGGAAGGGAGAACTTGGCGAATTGATTAAAAGTGCTGTAGTATCAAATGTGCCCGGTCTGCCACAAAATGAGCCCTATTTTAAAGTACATTATATCGAACCCACCCAATTTAAATCGTTTTTAAGAAATGTAACCAACATTTTATTTGTGGCCACTCTCGACAGTAAAACTAAAGGAGGTGCCATTGTTAGAAGCTATATAACCCCAGAATACATAAAAGAGCACCCTGATAAATATCGTATTTCTCAAAAAGATGTGTATGCCAAAGGGCAATCTGTATTATATCTTTTTAACGCAAGTCAGGATGAATTAGCTAACAAAATTTCAGAAAACGAAGGCTTTATTCGTAACTTTTTTAATGAAAAGGAAAAAGAAAGGCTCAAGAAAACGCTCTATAAAAGCAAAGAAAAAAAAGGAATTAATAATACATTATTAAAGAAGCATGATTTTTACATGCGCATCCCAAATGGGTATAGAATAGAAACTGATGAGCCCGGATTTATATGGATTAGGCAGCCAGACACTGGCAATAGAGGCATTGATAAAAATATTTTTGTTACATCTACTGCCTACACTACAGAAGATGCTTTTAAGAAAAGTGAAATTATTACTTGGAGAGACGAAATTACCCGTGAAAAGATTTTTGAAGACCCCGACATGAAAGGTTCTTATATGGAAACAGATACTGTTAACATACGTGTTGAATACAACTCAGTTAACTTAGGAGGAAACTTTGCCAAAGAAATAAGAGGAATTTGGAGAACTCATACCAAAGGAATAGGTGGAACATATTTAAGCTATGTTGTACTTGATAAAGAATCGGATCGAATTTTTTATGTTGACGGTTTTGTGGTTAGCCCGGGCGTGCCAAAACGGGAGTCTATGCGAGAACTCGAAACTATTTTGAGTACATTCAGAACAAAAACTCAAATGGAATCACTGGTTAGCAAAAAATAATTCTGAATCGAACTACCAATCTTATTAACCTTTTAGTAAAAAGGACAATGAAACCAACAAACTAAATTATTTATTACTCAAGGGAATGATTGTCTGCATGGAGATTCCATCTGACCGTTGAAAATAAATTATAAACAGATGAAATTAAAAATTAACAAACAAGATGCTCTTGATTATCATCAGCAAGGACAACCAGGAAAAATTGAAGTAGTTCCTACTAAGTTGATGGACTCTCAATTGGATCTTGCTCTGGCATATTCACCAGGAGTTGCAGAACCTTGTAACGAAATTGCCAAAAACAAAGAAGATGTTTACAAATACACTGCTAAGGGCAATTTAGTAGGCGTTATATCAAACGGTACAGCTGTTCTCGGTTTAGGCAATATTGGCCCGGAAGCATCTAAGCCTGTAATGGAAGGCAAGGGTGTATTATTTAAAAAATTTGCAGGGATAGATGTTTTTGACATAGAACTCGACACAACCGACCCTGATGAATTTATAAAAATTGTAAAAGCATTAGAACCTACCTTTGGAGGCATTAACCTAGAGGATATTAAAGCTCCGGAAAGCTTTAAAATTGAAAATGCCCTAAAAGAGCAAATGAATATCCCTGTAATGCATGATGACCAACACGGTACAGCTATTATTTCTTCTGCTGCTCTGTTAAATGCATTGGAAATTACGAAGAAAAAAATCGGCAAAGTTAAACTTGTAGTTAATGGAGCAGGGGCTGCTGCCATTTCCTGTACCAAATTATACAAAAGCTTAGGCGTAAAAGCTGAAAACATTATTATGTGCGATAGTAAAGGTGTTATCCGGCAAGACCGGAAAAACCTTGATGCTTCTAAGAGAGAATTTGCAACAACTCGAAAAATAAGCACCTTATCAGAAGCGGTTAAAAATGCTGATATTTTTATTGGGCTTTCGGTTGGCAATATTCTAACCGTTGAAAATCTAAAGTCAATGGCCAAAAAGCCTATTGTTTTTGCATTAGCTAACCCCACACCGGAAATTGATTATGAGCTGGCAATGGCTACTCGTAAAGATGTGCTTATGGCAACAGGAAGATCCGACCACCCTAATCAAGTAAATAACGTGTTAGGTTTTCCATATATTTTTAGAGGAGCCCTTGATGTACGCGCTACTAAAATTAATGAAGCCATGAAACTTGCAGCAGTGAATGCAATAGCAAATTTAACCAAAGAACCTGTACCGGAAATTGTATTAAAAGCATACGGAGACAGAACCATGAGTTTTAATGAAAAATATTTGATTCCTAAACCTTTAGACCCCCGATTAATCTATACCATCTCGCCCGCTGTAGCTAAAGCGGCCATGGAGTCAGGAGTTGCTAAAAAAGAAATTACTGACTGGGAGGTGTATGAATCTGAACTTAAACGAAGAATTGGAGCTGATCAAAAAATTATTTCAAATGTAATTTCCAGAGCTAAACAGCACCCTAAAAGAGTGGTTTTTGCAGAAGCTGATCATTACAAAATTTTAAAAGCTGCTGAAATTACCCTTGCCGAAGGAATTGCCATACCCATTTTATTAGGGCCTAGAGCTAAAATTGAAAAACTTATAAACGAGTACCAAATGGATTTAGGGGACACCACCATTATAGATCCGATGGAGAGTAGCCAAAAAGAAACCATTGAGCGATATGCAGAACTATTTTTTGAACAACGGAAACGAAAAGGAGTAACCAATAAAGAGTGCCAAAAATTGATGCAAAGCCGAAATCACTATGGCCCAATGATGGTAGAACTTGGCGAAGCTGATGCCTTTATCTCAGGGTTAACAAAAGATTATGCCAGATCTGTGAGGCCTTCGTTACAAATAATTGGTAAAGCAAAAGGAGTTAATAAAGTAACCGGAATGTTTATTATATCTAATAAAAAAGGAGATTTCTTTTTTGCGGATACAACCATTCAGCTAAACCCTACTGCCGAAGAAATGGTTGAAATCATAGACCTCACTTCTCAAGCGGTTAAAATATTTACCAACAAGCCACCTCGAGTGGCCGTGCTGTCGTACTCAAATTTCGGGTCTTCCAGTGGCGAAGTGCCTCTAAAAGCGCAAAAAGCGGCAAAATTGGCAAAAGAAAAATTTCCCAATTTAATAATTGACGGAGAGATTCAGGCCAATATTGCACTTAACCCAAGTATCCAAAAAGAAGTGTATCCTTTTAGCGAAATAGCAGAAGAAGGAGCTAACACACTAATTTTCCCTAATTTGGCGGCTGGCAATATTGCTTATAAATTATTAATGGAACTAGGTGGAGCAAGTGCTGTTGGACCAATTTTACTAGGCATGAAAAAACCGGTTCACATCTTGCAAATTGGAACATCTGTTAGCGAAATTGTTAATATGACGGCCGTAGCAGTAATTCATGCCCAACTGATAGACAAAGATTAATTACTAGAACCCACCATAAATGATTGCATACGTTAAAGGAAAGTTAGCTTATAAAGACCCAACACATGTAATAATAGATGCCAATGGCATCGGCTACCTTATTCACATTTCGCTTAATACATATTCGCAACTTAAAAACCAAGAAGCTTGCCAACTGCATACCTATTTGCACGTACGAGAAGATGCTCATACCTTATATGGATTTGGTGAAACCGAAGAAAAAAAACTATTCCTTCATTTAATTTCAGTATCAGGAATTGGCCCTTCAACAGGGCTAGTTATGCTATCTTCATTATCGGCAGAAGAAATTAAATCTGCTATTATTAATGAAAATGTAAGCGTAATTCAAAGTGTGAAAGGAATTGGAAGTAAAACAGCACAACGAGCAATTCTCGAACTAAAGGATAAACTAAGAAAAGAAGGTTTTGAGCCATCAGAATCAAAACTTTCTTCAGGATCGGACAATACCTTAAAACAAGAAGCGTTATCAGCCCTACTAACCTTGGGTATTAATAAAAATGTTGCCCAAAAAAGTATTGAATCTATTCTTAATAAAAGCGAAGGTTCCATTAATTTAGAAACTTTAATTAAGAAGGCACTTCAAAACTCATAAGCATAAGTAAAGCTTGACATCAGGATACAATCATAAAGCATGTTTGGTAAGGGGAGGATTGTTCATTTTCCTCTTTATATTTTTTATAGCCAATGCCAATGCCGAATTTCAGCAAGTAATTGATACCACTACTGTTGCGCAAGACACAGTGCCCACTGGTTATCAAAAATACATCCCCTCTACAAGGCCTTTGTTTAACTCTACCGATAGGCTCGGAGACCCTTTTAGCAATAGAACAAGCTCTTCTCCATTATTATTTGGTAATCCATCAAATCTTGAGTTACAGTATGATATAGATACCTCTTTTAATTACACTATTTCTGAGCGCATGGGTGCTATTTATTACAGACCCATTTCTTTAGTCTCTTTTTCGGAATACGACAAGTACCAAACTGAAATGATGCTGAAATCGTATTGGAAAGGAAGAGGTGCAGAAGCTGACGGAGAAACAGCTTTAACCGGAAGACGATTAATTCCTAAAATTTATATCAGCCCGGTGTTCGATCGAATATTTGGTGGCAGCTATGTAGAAATAAATCCACGCGGGCTTGTAAACCTCGATTTTGGTGGAAAATTTCAAAGAATAGATAACCCAAGTTTACCATTAAGGCAACAAAGAAATGGAGGGTTTGAGTTCGACCAGCAAATTAGCATGAACGTGGTAGGTAAAATTGGAGAAAAACTAAAGGTTACCGCCAATTTTGATAATAATAACTCATTCGATTTTCAAAATAATTTAAAAGTTGAGTTTACCGGCTTTGAAGAAGACATTGTAAAAAAACTTGAGATTGGTAATGTAAGCATGCCTATTAGCAACAGTCTGATTTCAGGCGCACAAAACTTATTTGGGGTTAAAACCCAACTTCAATTTGGCAAATTATTTATTACCGGTGTGGCCTCAACCCAACGAGGTAAGCAAGATCAAATAACGGTTGATGCCGGGGGCGTTCAGTCAAGAGAATTTAACCTTAAAGCGTCTGATTATGACGAACAAAAGCATTTCTTTCTAGGCCACTTTTTTAGAGACCATTATGAAGAATGGTTACAAAATATACCGAGAGTTACCTCAGGTGTACAAATTAATCGGGTTGAAGTGTATGTAATTAACATAAATAATAATACCGAGTACCAACGGAACATAGCTGCCTTTATGGACTTGGGAGAAGGCAACGTAATTTACCAAAAAGACCAAGGGATAATCGGTGGCTCTGGGCAGGGAGATGTACCAAATAGTAATGATGCAAATAATCTTTTCGAACAATTGCGAGGTATTAACAGAAACGTAGATGCCATTGATCAAATTCTAGAATCTGCACCGTTCAATATGGTTCAATCTACTCATTATAATAAATTACAAGCGCGTAAGTTAAATGAACGTGAGTTTTATATAAATGAGCAACTGGGCTACATATCCTTAACTAGCAAGTTAAATAATGACCAAATGCTTGCCGTTGCTTATGAATACACCTATAACGGGATACGAAAACAGGTAGGTGAACTAACTGAGGACTATGCCGCTCTGCCAGAAAATGAGGTTATTTATTTAAAAATGTTGAAACCAAACAAAATTGCCCCATTAGACAATTTTGGAAATAGGATTCCTTCCTGGGATTTAATGATGAAAAATATCTATTCCTTAGGGGGTAGCCAAGTTAGTCAAGAAGGGTTTCAGTTAAGGATTTTATACCGCGATGATAAAAGTGGAACGGAAAAACCCAGTATAAATGAAGGGGAAAACACAACCGATGTCCCGCTTATTGAACTTCTAGGATTGGACAGGTTAAATCAGGTGGGCGACCCTCAAAAAGACGGTAATTTTGATTTTATTGAAGGAGTTACAATCAATACCATTTCAGGACAAGTGGTATTTCCTGTAGTAGAACCTTTTGGCGATTATTTAGCAAGCCGATTTGAACCCTACGAATTTGAGCTCAGGCAGCGTTATGTGTTCGATACTTTATACGGTACTACCAAAGCCGATGCACAGCAAGACAGCAATAAAGATAAATTCTCTTTACAAGGGTCTTACAAAGCAGGCTCTTCAAGCGAAATACTGCTAAATGGCATAAAAATTTCTAAAGGTTCCGTTGAAGTTTCCGCAGGAGGAATTCCTTTGGTGGAAGGAGTTGACTTTACCGTAGATTATAATTTTGGAAAAGTTCAAATATTAAATGAAAGCATAATAAACTCAGGTAAGGCCATAAAAGTTACCTACGAAAAAGCCGATATTTTCAATTTTCAATCACGTACCTTGCTTGGTGCCAGAGCTGATTACAGGCTAAGTGATGACATTACTTTTGGGGCTACCCTGCTACACCACTTTGAACGCCCCTTACGCTCTAGGCCAACGATCGGTGAAGAACCCCCTAAAAATACGAAATACGGGTTCGATGCTAATTTTAAGAAAGAGTCTATTCTTGTTACAAAATTAGTAGATGCCATTCCTTTAATTCAAACCAAAGAAAGATCTATAATTACAGCCAATGCAGAATTTGCTCAATTAATACCGGGCACATCAAATCTGGTAAATGGAGAAGGCACATCCTACATAGATGATTTTGAAAATACGGCTACTCCTTACAGCATGAGTAATTGGATTCGATGGAAGCATGCATCCACTCCAAAAACAGAGGATAATAGGTTTGACCCAAGTGGAGGAGCCCAAGATGATATAACCGCTATGTACAAACGGGCTAAGCTATCTTGGTACTCAATAGATAATGTTTTTTATAGAACAGGAGGCAGATCAAAACCACAAAACATCTCTGATGCAGATATCGCTAACCACTTTGTAAGGCCTATTTCCCCACAAGAGCTTTTCCCTCAAAGAGACAGAGAAGTTATTAATACTAATTTTCCAACATTCGACATTGCCTATTTCCCATCAGAAAAAGGAGTTTATAACTTAAATCCTGACGTTACTAATAGTGGTCTTTTAAGAAATCCAGAAAGTAATTGGGGCGGAATAACAGCACCTGTAACTACTGAAGTGGATTTCGAAAAATCTAATATAGAATATATCGAATTTTGGTTAATGGATCCCTTCTTACAGAGTAGTAGTGGGTTAAATGTAGTTCTGGATGGCATCGTTAATCAACCCAATGTAACTGGAGGTCAACTATACTTTAACTTAGGTAATGTATCCGAAGACATTATGCGCGATCGAAAAATGGCTTTTGAAAATGGCCTGCCTGCTGATGGGAACAAATCAACCGCTACCATTACCGAAAACAATTGGGGGTTTGTAACCAATGCACAATATATTAATAATGCATTCGACAACGAACCTGCTGCCAGAATCAATCAAGATGTTGGGTTGGATGGAATGAATAATGATGAAGAACTGATAAAATTTCAGAATGAATTAAATCTTCTTCCTCCAACCTTAAATCCCGATGTAGTAGATAAATTTAGAGCTGATCCTTCGAGTGATGATTTTGAGTATTTTTTGAGCGAAAAACATGATAGCGAAGATGCTAAAGTATTAGAGCGTTATAAAAATTTTAATGGAGTAGATCAAAACTCCCCAGACCTATCTAGCAACACGTTGCCATACTCTCCTTCAGGAAATACCATTCCTGATAATGAAGATTTGAATAACGACCATAGCATTGGAAATCTGGAAGAATATTATGAGTACAAAGTCGATTTAAAGCCGGGCCAGCTTAACGTTGGTGAAGGGTATGTAATGGACAGAGTAACCGATAATAGGACTGGAGACGAAGTAAATTGGTATTTGTTTAGAATTCCTATATCGCAACCCGATAAAGCTGTTGGGAATATATCCGGTTTTAAATCAATTCGGTACATAAGAATGTATTTAACTGGTTGGGCTCAGCCCGTAGTGCTAAGAACCGCTAACTTTAGATTTGTGGGTAGCCAGTGGCGTAAGTTTACGGGCAATTTGGAAAGCAAAAGGTTCGATGAAATTCCTGAAATTCAGGATTCAAATCTAACCATCTCTGTTGTTAATATTGAGGAAAATAGCCAAGGAGGCGAAACGGGAATTCCTTATGTGTTACCTCCTGGTATTAGACGTGATAGAGATAATACCTCGGTAATTGAAAGAAGCTTAAATGAGCAGTCTATTCAGTTGTGTGTTGAAAATTTACCTGATAAAAATGCGCGGGCAGCCTTTAAAAATGTAGATATGAACCTCGTTAATTACGGGAGAATTAAAATGTTTTTACATGCCCAAAGTAAAACTGTTCAAGATGGAGAACTTAATGGGTTTTTTAGATTTGGTTCGGGTTTTGATAATTATTATGAAATAGAAGTTCCGCTAAAAATAACACAAGCTGGCAGCATTGATGCAACAGAAATATGGCCTCTGGAGAATGAAATAAATGTACCTTTTTCAGAATTATATAAACTTAAAGCAAGTCGTAATGCCAGTAATATTAGCCTTGAATTGCCTTTTTCCGATACGTTTAACCAGTACAACCTTACTATTGTTGGTAATCCCAAGTTGAGTATTGTTACCAATATTATGATTGGAATTAGAAACCCGGAAAGCCCTGATCAACAGCCTAAAACAGTTTGTATCTGGGCAAATGAACTTCGTGTTACCGACTTTAACCGACAAGCAGGTTGGGCAGGAAAAGCAAATGTTAATTTAAAATTAGCAGACTTTGCCACCATTAGTGCCTCAACCAGGTACACAAGCTTTGGGTTTGGTGGTGTGCAGTCAAAAATTTCTGATCGAACGCAAGAAACAAGCTTTGACTATGATATTTCAGGAAATGTAAACCTAGATAAATTTTTACCCTCTAAAACAGGCATTAAAATTCCAGTTTTTGCGAGTTACGAGAGCAAAACCGTTACCCCTAATTGGGATCCTTTAGATTCAGATATTCCATTAGAAAGCAGCCTCGAAGGGAAAGGAGACTTAGAAGCTCAAACGGAATACAGAAATGCAGTCATTGACCAAACCGAAAGGCGAAGTTTGAATTTATCAAATATGCGCAAGGAAAAAACAAATCCTGACAAAAAAGATCGAATTTATAATATTGAAAATTTTAGTCTTTCCTTAGCTTATAGCGATAGAACCCAATCAAACTCAAGCATTCAGTCTTATCAACTGAGAAAATACTCAGGAGCAATAAATTATAATTTTAGCCCCGAACCATTGGTTTTAGAACCCTTTAAAAATGCAGAAAAAATGAAATCGGATTGGGTAAAATTAATTAAAGACCTCAATTTCAATTTTGCACCTTCGAACATTACATTACGAGGAGAACTTGATAGAAGCTACCTAAAAACCCAGTATCGAAACCAAGACCTAACCATAGATGGGGTAGTTCCTAATTATGAAAAGGTTTTTACGTTTAATAGAACTTATGGAATTAAATGGAACTTTACAAAAGCATTATCTTTTGATTATTCGGCTCAAGTTCGTTCTATAATAGATGAACCCGAAGGTGAAATTACCGAAAGAAGTAAAGAAATTATTGTGGCAAATCTAAAAGGGTTTGGACGAATGAAAAACTTTGACCAGAAGGTAGGAGTTAACCTAAAATTACCCCTAGATAAACTCCCAATTACTGATTGGATGAATGCAGATATTAGGTACTCTACCAATTATAAATGGACTTCAGCGGCTTTAAATCAAATAGATACCTTAGGGAATAGGATTGAAAATGCACGAACAATAAGTACCACAGGTAAGTTTGATTTGGTAAAGCTATATAATAAAATACCTTACTTAAAGACTATTAACTCGCCTACTAGAAGAAGATCTGGCAGATCCAAACCTCAACCTGCAGATACTGTTAAAAAATCTGAATCAAAAGCAGGAAAGGCTTTTTTAAGAGCCTTAATGATGGTTCGATCTATAAATGCAACCTACAGTATTAAAGAAGGAACTTCCTTATCTGGTTTTAAAAAGAGCCCCTATTTATTTGGGATGGATACGGCCTGGGCAGCTCCTGGGTGGGATTTTATTTTAGGAAGCCAAGACCCAACCATTAGAACAAGAGCAGCTGAAAATGGCTGGCTGGTAAATAATACGCTATTAAACGACCCTTTTAAACAGTACCAAACTATCGATTTAAACATTAAGGCTACAATTGAACCCTTTAAGGATTTTAAAATTCAATTAGATGTTAAAAAGAATAAAACTGCTCAGTATCAAGAGATTTTTAGAATTGATTCACTAGGTCAAAATTACGAATCCTTCGCACCTTCGAGATCAGGTAGTTATAGTATTACTTTCTTGGCCATTAAGACTGCCTTTCTGGATGATAGAACAGGCAATGAATCAATCATTTTTGAACAATTTATTGAAAATAGAAATGTTATTAGTAACAGGTTAAACCAAGCAACTGGAGATACTCTTTATACTGTTAATAATCAAGATGTTCTTATACCCGCTTTTATTGCCGCCTATGGAGGGCAAGATGCAACCACTGTTGGACTCACTTCTTTTCCTAAAATACCTATGCCCAACTGGCGATTGGATTATAGCGGGCTAGGAAAAATTCCGAGTTTAAGAAAGAAATTTTCCTCCATTACCATTTCGCACGCTTATATTTCATCATTTAGTGTTGCCAGTTACACCAATTCGCTTTTTTATAACGATGCGAACGACCTAACCTTATCTAACAATATTGAAAACCAAAAAGTAGCAACGGTAGTAAACGACCAAGGAGTATTGGTGCCCACATTTGTATTTAACCAAGTTTTAATTACAGAGCGCTTTGCCCCACTCATTAAAATTGCTATCAGAACAAGAACCCGGTTAAATGCTTCCATTGAGTATAAAACTGAAAGAAGCATAGCATTAAACATTGCCAATACTCAAATTACAGAAATTCAGGGAAAAGATTTTGTGATCTCTTTAGGATTTACCAAAGCCAATGTTAAGCTACCTTTTAAAATTCAAGGCAGAACCACAACCCTTAAAAATGACCTTGATTTTAGAATGGACTTTAGCCTTAAAGACACTAAAACGGTACAGCGTAAGTATAATGATGGCCTAACTAGTGAAGAAGATCCTAAAAGTGAAATTACAGGTGGAAATATTAATTTTCAGTTAAGGCCTAATGTGGGCTACTCATTAAATAATAGACTGACATTACAGTTTTATTACGAACAAAATATTAACGAACCTCGCATATCAAATTCGTTTAAAAGAAGCACTAATTCTTTTGGTGTTCAGGTTAGATTTAGTCTAGCTCAGTAACACATAAACAAATCAACTGCCCAATAGGTAACTTTTAAAAAACCATGTAAATTTGAACTTTACATAATTCAAAAATTTAACTTCAAAAAGATGAATATTCCTGCCGACTTAAAATATACAAAAGACCACGAATGGGTTAAGATAAGTGACAATTCTGTAATTATTGGTATTACTGAATTTGCTGCCAAAGAACTTGGCGATATTGTATTTGTAGAAGTTGATACTGTTGGAGATGAAGTTGCCCTTGGTGATGTTTTTGGAACCATTGAAGCGGTAAAAACTGTATCTGATTTATTTATGCCAATAACCGGTACAATCGATGAATTTAATGAATCATTAGAGGACAGCCCGGAAACAATAAACGAATCACCTTACGATGCGTGGTTGGTAAAAGTAACCATTGCCGCTGATGCAGACATGTCCGAATTATTAGATGCTGATGCTTATAAAGAAATTATTGGAGGGTAGAAATAAACTCAGAGCCAGAATGAGAATTCTATTTTGATCAGAACAACTCCATTATTCAAACTCATCATTAAACATAGCACTTGGCTATATGTTAGCTGGGTGTTTTTTATTGCCCTCCTAACTCTATTGCCTGGCAGTGTAATTCCTGATATACGTTGGGATTTTATAAGTATTGACAAAGCCGTACACATGATACTATTTATGGTACTTGTATTTCTAGGTCTGATTGCAAGCAGGTATGGCCATCTTAAAATTTTTGGAAAATACCCAACACTTGTAAGTATATCTTTAGCCATTGGATATGGCTACTTACTAGAATACATTCAAGCCTATGTACCTCAACGGTCATACGATTTTGCAGACTTAACAGCCGATTGTGTAGGAACTTTAGTTGGATATGGATTATTCTTAGGAGTATCAAAGATTTTACCTCTAAACAATACATAGTATTAAATAGTACTTATATTTGATTTTACATAAGATTAAAACATTACAAACTAATTTATAGATGGAAGCTAAAAAATCACCAGAAGCAGATTTGACTAAAAAGTCAGGATTGTTTCTAAATATTGGTTTGGTTATTAGCCTTGCATTAGTGCTTTTTGCATTCGAGTACAAATCGTACGATGATGGTTCACTAATGGAGCTAGCAGCTGTTAATGACGATTTTGAGGAAATGACAGAGATTCCTCCAACGGAACAGCCACCTCCACCCCCACCAAAAATTCAACAACCAGAAATTATAGAAGTTCCGGATGAAGAAGAAATTGAAGAAGACATAGAAGTTGATCTTGACATAGATATTACTGATGAAACTGTAATTGAAGAAGCAATTTTTGAAGAACCTGAAGACGATGAAGTTGCTGATGAAATTTTTACTATTGTGGAAAAACAACCTGGGTACCCAGGAGGAATGGGTGCTTTTTATAAGTATGTACAAAAGAAAATGAAGTACCCTTCACAAGCCCGTAGAATGGGTATCGAAGGAAAAGTATTTGTACAGTTTGTAGTTGATAAAGCTGGAAATATAACTGACGTAAAAGTAATTAGAGGCGTTGGTGCTGGTTGCGATGAAGAAGCCGCAAGAGTAATTAAGAGTTCTCCTAAATGGAGCCCCGGTAAACAACGTGGTAAAGCAGTAAAAGTAAGAATGGTACTACCTATTACGTTTAAGCTTAGCTAAACAAAATTTAAAGCCTCAATTATTTAGTTGAGGTTTTATTTTGTTTTCTATAACTATTTATTTAGTTTTATAATTAAACAAATAGTTATACTATGGAAAACAAGAAGAATCCCCAAGCAGATTTAAGCAAAAAGTCGGGTTTATTTTTAAACATTGGCTTTGCAATAAGTTTAAGTTTTGTGCTCTTCGCCTTTGAGTACAAATCGTACGATGACGGCTCGTTAATGGAGCTTGCCGCTGTAAATGACGATTTTGAGGAAATGACGGAAATTCCTCCAACGGAACAGCCACCACCTCCTCCTCCAAAAATTCAACAACCAGAAATTATTGAAGTTCCGGATGAAGAAGAAATTGAAGAGGACATAGAAGTTGATCTTGACATAGATATCACGGACGAAACTGTAATTGAAGAAGCCATTTTTGAAGAACCTGAGGAGGAAGAAGTTGCTGATGAAATCTTTACTATAGTAGAGAAGCAACCTTCGTTTCCCGGAGGAGACAAAGCCTTTTATAAGTATATAAGTAAAAAAATGAAATATCCTTCGCAAGCTCGCAGAATGGGTATTGAAGGAAAAGTATTTGTACAGTTTGTGGTTGATAAATCTGGTAAAATAACAGATGTAAAAGTAATAAGAGGTGTAGGTGCAGGTTGCGATGAAGAAGCCATAAGAGTAATTAAAAACTCTCCAAAATGGAACCCTGGCAAACAGAGAGGAACAGCTGTAAAAGTAAGAATGGTACTCCCTATTACGTTTAGACTAAGCTAAATTTCTATTATGAAGGACATTTTCATTATATGTTTAATTACAGCTTTCGTAAGTTGTGGAAACAGTTCAACGGTGTTTGGCCAAGGAGATAAAACGAACCCCAAAGTTATAAATTTCGATAACAAAACAGAATTTAATGATTATCGGAAATTAAATCTAGATAGCCTGTATCCAAATTTACTTGACCCTTCAAAATCTTCTGAAAAAGAATATAAGGCTGTGATTAAATCATGGAGCGAGTTTCATCAGAAGGTTTCAAGTTTTATGAAAAACGAGAGTTTTACTTGGAGTGTAGAAGACTCAACGATAAGCATTGTAAATAAAATTTACTTTAACAAAAATGGAATGGTAGATTATTTTTTCTTTAGAATATTGAATCCCTCTATCTCCGATTCTAAAAAAACAGAATTTGAATCTGTTTTGCAAAAATTTAGTAGAAGTGTTATAATGGATTTAACCAGAGATTCTAAATATGCACAATGCGGTAAAACCAAATACTTAAATTATTAACGCTCTAAATCAATACACCATGGAAAACAAGAAGAATCCCCAAGCAGATTTAAGCAAAAAGTCGGGTTTATTTTTAAACATTGGCTTTGCAATAAGTTTAAGTTTTGTGCTCTTCGCCTTTGAGTACAAATCGCATATCAGTGGCTCACTTATAACATTAACAACTATAAACGAGAATTTTCCAGATATGCTAGATATGCCTCCAACAAAGCAAACACCTCCTCCTCCGAAAAAACAAATACCTGAGATAAAAGTAGTTGAAGATGATATTGATATTGAAGAGATTGATATTGATTTGGATATAGAAATGACGGATGAAGACATCAGCGAAGAAATACTTTACGAAGACGATGGAGAGGGTGATGAAGTTGCAGATATCCCCTTTTTTGTGGTAGAACAAATGCCTACGTACCCTGGCGGACTAAAAGCTTTGTATGGTTATTTAGGAAAGAAAATGAAGTACCCATCACAAGCTCGAAAAATGGATATCGAAGGAAGAGTAACACTAACCTTTGTCATTGATAAAGATGGAAGCATTACAAATATTAAATTATTGCGAGGGATTGGTGCCGGTTGTGATGAAGAAGCAATTAGAGTATTAAAAATGCTGCCAAAATGGAACCCTGGGAAACAACGAGGGAAAGCTGTTAAAGTTCAAATGACAATACCTATCAACTTTAAACTAAATTAATAACCTGAACCCGATTAATACTAGTCGAGTCGGACGATAGTC
>CAZZML010000005.1:0-23060 GCA_964654735.1 uncultured Roseivirgaceae bacterium
TTTTTCTTTCATTTTAAATTTTTAACCGCACTAAGTTTTTTTATCGCAGAGACGCAGAGACGCTATGCTTTTTATACATTTTATTCAGGCTATACTTAAGCTTTCTGTTATTGCTTTGCTTCAATTAATTACTGGTCTCACGCAAAACAACTTACACCATTGCGAGCGCAGCGCGGTAATCCTCGTTTTTATACTGTAAACAGGGATTGCTTCTCCGGTTTCTCTTTTAAATTAAGTAGTGAAACAAATCGGGTTTGTTGTTTAAGTGTTCATATTTTATTTTTTTTTCATTTAATCGCTTAATCAAATGATCAAAATCTGATTGCTTTTTAAGCTCGATTCCAATTAATGCAGATACTCGCTCACGGCTATTTTTCTTGGTATATTCAAAGTGGGCAATATCATCCGTTGGCCCTAACACATCTACCAAAAACTCTCGCAAAGCACCTGCTCGTTGAGGAAAATTAACCATAAAGTAATGCTTTAGACCTTCGAATAGCATTGAACGTTCTTTAATTTCTGCCATTCTAGTGATATCATTATTCCCTCCACTTACTATGCAGATTACTCGTTTGCCTTTAATCTCATCCCCCAGTTGGTTCAATGCTGAAATACTCAAGGCTCCAGCAGGTTCCACCACAATGGCATCCTCATTATAAAGGCGAAGTATATCGGTACAAATTTCTCCTTCTGGCACGGTTATAACCCTATCGAGATTTTTTCTACAAATCTCAAAAGCTTTTTCTCCCACTCTTTGCACAGCTGCCCCATCCACAAATTTATCAATGCCATCGAGTGTAATTACCTTCCCCTCTTCAAAAGATTTCTTCATTGAGGGAGCTCCTGCTGGCTCTACCCCAATAATTTTTGTTTCAGGAGATAGGGACTTAAAATAAGTACTTACACCTGATGCTAAGCCTCCTCCACCAATAGGTAATATTAGGTAATCAATGGGTCGTTCTGCATTAGATAAAATCTCTAAGCCTACAGTCCCTTGCCCCTCCATTACCTTAATGTCATCAAAAGGATGGATATAGGCAGCTTTGTTTTTATCACAATAAGCTTGGGCTTCTTTGGCCGCCTCGTCAAACGTATCTCCTACTAATACAATTTCGACATGCTCTTTGCCAAAATTTCGAACCTGTTTTACCTTTTGATTAGGTGTGGGCGTGGGCATAAAAATAACGCCCTTAATATTTAATAACCTACAGGCATAGGCTACTCCTTGTGCATGGTTACCCGCACTGGCACAAACTACTCCATTGGCAATTTCACTATTTTTTAAAGAAGCTATTTTGTTATAGGCTCCTCTTATTTTATAAGACCTCACCACTTGCAAATCTTCACGTTTTAATGAAATATCTGCCTCATAGCGTTCACTCAAGTTTAAGTTTTTGAGCAAAGGGGTTTTATTAACAACTCCACGGAGTTTTTCAGCTGCTGCTTGTATGTTTTTTAGTTGTATCAAGGTAGATAATCTTCGTTTTTTAACCACAGAGAACACAGAGTATTGCACAAAGTACACAAAGAAATTCTCTGTGAACTTTGTGCCTCTCTTCGTGAGCTCTGTGGTTACTATTAATTTTCGGGTCTAAGTTTACGAACGGCAGCCCCTGCTCTCCACATTTCTGAATCAGCAATGGCCTTAAGCTCAACTTCCAGCTTTTCTCTATAATCAGCTTGCGAGTTAGAGTCGATTGATCTTTGTGCTTCAACACCGTCTTTTACAGACTTGTATAATTTTTCGAACACTGGCTTAGTTGCTTCATAGAAAGGATCCATCCAATCTAATGCTCCACGTTGTGCAGTAGTTGAGCAATTAGCATACATCCAATCCATTCCATTTTCTGCCACTAATGGGTATAAAGATTGTGTTGCTTCTTCAACAGTTTCGTTAAATGCTTCGGATGGAGAGTGTCCATTTTCTCGTAACACTTCGTACTGAGCTCTAAATAATCCTTGAATAGCTCCCATCAACGACCCACGTTCGCCTGTTAAATCTGATGTTACTTCCCTGTTAAAAGTTGTTTCAAACAAATAACCGGAACCCACTCCAATGCCAAGTGATACAACCTTATCTCGTGCATTTCCGGTGGCATCCTGGTAAATGGCAAAGCTTGAATTTAAGCCTCTGCCTTCTAAAAACATTCTTCGTAATGAAGTACCCGACCCTTTAGGTGCTACCAATACCACGTCCACATCCGCAGGAGGCACAATGCCTGTTTTGTCTTTGTAAGTTATGCCAAATCCGTGCGAAAAATAGAGTGTTTTACCGGGCGAAAGGTGTTTTTTTACTGTATCCCACAACTTTATTTGAGCCGCATCCGAAAGCAAGTATTGAATTATCGTTCCTTTTTCACAAGCTTCTTCAATTTCAAATAATGTTTTTCCTGGAACCCAACCATCTGCAATGGCTTTGTCCCAAGTTTTAGATTCTTTTCGCTGTCCAATAATTACATTAAATCCATTATCTTTTAAGTTTAATGCCTGACCTGGCCCTTGCACTCCATAACCTATTACAGCTATGGTTTCATTTTTCATTGTTTCCAGTGCTTTATCTAAAGGAAACTCTTCACGTGTAACTACGTTTTCCTCTACTCCTCCAAAATTAATTTTTGCCATTTTTCTGTCTTAAATAATTGTTAAAATTTAGTTCTATTAAGTTAAGCTTACCGTCACTGCAAGCAAAGCATTATATTATTGAGATATATTCCTCAAAGAGATTGCTTCCCCGAAAAAACGGGGCAGGCTGTTCCTACCATTGACGTTTGGGTTTAACTATATTATATCATTGTTAAAGATTGTTTAAATTTTCTGCTTCCAACTCTCGTAGGAAGGCATCTGTTTTTCGTTTAGATTTTGAAATCGCTATTCTTCCAGAACGTACGTACTCCAGCACTCCAAAAGGTTTAAGATTTTCAAAAATTTCTCTAATTTCTGCTCTATGCCCCGTTTTTTCAATTACAATATGATCTTCCTCAATCACTAATATTCGGGCTCCATTGTTTCGTACAATTCTTTCGATGATATTGCCATTTAAGAAAGCTTCAGTTGGTAGTTTAAACATGGCCAACTCTTGGTAGTAAATATTTTCTTCTTCGTACAAAAAAGCAGCCAACACCTCTATAAGTTTGTTAATTTGCTTTACAATTAACTCTGCTCTGTGCCGGGTAGTAGTTACAATAATAGTGTACCTACTTACCCCTTCTACCTCGGTTTCAGAAACATTAATAGACTCTATATTCAGCTTTCTTCTTGTAAAAATAAGGGTAACTGCATTTAGTAATCCTGCTTTATTCTCTGTTAAAGCCGATATTGTATATAACTTATTTTCTTCTTCCATTATCCTATTATTCTAAGATTACCTCTGAAACTGATGCTCCCGGAGGAACCATTGGGAATACATTTCCTTCTTGTTCAACCTTAATTTCCAACACATAAGGGCCGTCATGTGCTAGCATTTTTTCTAAGGTTTTTGCTAAATTTTCACGTTCTTCTACATGAGAAGATTCGATTCCATACCCGTTGGCAATTGCCACAAAATCAGGGTTTTTCATTTCGGTTGACGCATACCTTTTATCGAAGAATAGCTGCTGCCATTGGCGTACCATGCCAAGGAAGCTATTATTCAGAATGACTACTTTAACAGGTATCTTGTATTGTGCCAATGCACCCAGTTCTTGAATGGTCATTTGAATACCTCCATCGCCTGCTATTGCAATAATTTGGCGTTTTGTATCGCCAACGCCAGCACCAAATGCCGAAGGCAAGGCAAAGCCCATAGTACCTAAACCACCAGAAGTAACTATTGAATCACAGGTGTTAAACTTATAATAGCGATTACCAATCATTTGATGCTGACCTACATCGGTCACCAATACGGCTTCTCCTTTCGTTTGCTCCGAAATTAAATTGATAACTTCCGCCATTTTTATAGGGCCCTTTGTAGGATACAATTCTAGCTTACCCACTTTTTCTTCTTCAATGGCATCACAATCTCTAAATTCTTGAATCCAGCTTTCACGTTTTCGTGCTTCAACTAACGCTGTAAGTGCTTGAAGTGCTTGCTTGGCATCTGCCAAAACCGCTACATCTGCTTTTACATTTTTATCAATCTCAGACTGATCGATTTCGATATGGATTACTTTTGCCTGCTTGGCATATTTATCCAAATTACCAGTTACCCTGTCATCAAAACGCATACCTACGGCAATAAGTAAATCTGCTTCGTTGGTTTTAATATTAGGGGCATAATTACCATGCATACCCAACATACCCACATATAAAGGATGGCTTGGAGGAAAAGCCGAAAGGCCAAGCAAAGTTGAAGCTACTGGGGTTTGCGTTTTTTCTGCGAAGGTCAAAAGTGCTTTACTTGCTTTACTTAGCAGTACTCCATGCCCACAAAGAATCATTGGTTTTTTTGATTCATTTATTAAAGTGGCAGCTCTTCCTACTGAGGTAATATCCAATTTAGGTACCGGCTTATAGCTCCTAATGCCTTCGCATTTTTTAAACACATAATCCAACTCTCCAAATTGAGCATCTTTAGTAATATCTATCAAAACTGGGCCTGGTCTTCCTGATGAAGCTATATAAAATGCTTTGGCTAAAGCCTCAGGAATTTCTTCTGCTTTAGTTACTTGAAAATTCCATTTTACAACGGGCATCGATATTCCAATGATGTCAATTTCTTGGAAGCCGCTTGTGCCCAATAATTGAGAAGGTACTTGGCCTGTAATGCAAACCAACGGGGTTGAATCCACCTGAGCATCGGCAATGCCTGTTATCAAATTGGTAGCTCCAGGCCCAGAGGTAGCAATGCAAACACCCACCTTGCCTGATACGCGGCTAAAGCCTTGGGCAGCATGAACAGCCCCTTGCTCATGGCGCATCAGGTAGTGGGTTAGTTTATCTTTAAATTTATATAATTCATCGTACAAAGGCATAATGGCACCACCGGGGTAGCCAAAAACTTCCTTGACACCTTCGTTTAGCAGCGACAAAATTATGGCTTCGGAGCCTATCACTTTTTGAGGTTTTTCCCGTTTGATACCGGGTTTAGGTTGTCTTGGATGTTCTTTTACAAGTGTTTCCATCTTTATAATTGTTTATCTATTTATATCTTTCTATCAAGTTCAAAGTGTCTAGAGTTCGGATTGCCTAGAGTTATTGCATAACTTCCAACTCTAGTCACTCTCAACTCCGAACTTCTTTATTCATCCGTTACACATCCTTCTGATGCGGTGGATACCAGCTTTGCATATTTATACAAAATCCCCCTTGTTTTCTTTAAGGGTTGAGGTTGCCATTTTTCTTTACGAGCAGCTAACTCCTCCTCCGAAATTTTTACTTCTATGGTATTTGCCTCTGCATCAATGCGAATAGTATCTCCATTTTTTACCAAAGCAATGGCACCGCCTACCTGTGCTTCAGGAGTTATATGACCCACCACAAAACCGTGAGTACCTCCTGAAAAACGCCCATCGGTAATAAGGGCAACCTCTTTACCTAAACCAGCTCCCATAATAGATGCTGTTGGTTTCAGCATTTCGGGCATTCCAGGTCCTCCTTTGGGCCCTTCGTAACGAATGACAACTACATCTCCTTTTTTTACTTCTCCTGCTCCTATTCCGTCATTGGCATCGTATTCAGAGTCATACACCTTGGCTGTGCCTTCAAACACAAGCCCTTCTTTGCCTGTAATTTTGGCTACCGAACCTTCTGTTGCCAAATTGCCAAAAAGAATTTGTAAATGGCCAGAGGCTTTAATTGGGTTTTCTATTGTATGTATAACTGTTTGACCCATTTTTAAGGGTTCAACCATTGCTAAGTTTTCGGCAACACTAAAGCCTGTTACTGTTAGGCAGTCTCCATGCAACATATTGTTTTCTAACATGTATTTCATCACTGCCGGCACACCTCCAACCTGATGCAGGTCTTCCATTACAAACTGGCCACTTGGTTTTAAATCTGCCAGAAATGGTGTTTTATCGCTTATTCGCTGAAAATCTTTTAGTGTTAAATCAACATTTACCGCTTTTGCCATGGCAATCATATGCAGTACGGCATTGGTAGAACCTCCTAACACCATAATTAAGCTTAGCGCATTCTCAAACGCTTTTTTTGTTAGGATGTCTTTGGGTTTAATATCTTTTTCTAAAATATTTCGCATAGCAACCCCAACGTGGTCGCACTCCGTGTGCTTATCGGTGCTAACAGCCGGGTTAGAGCTGCTGTAAGGCAAGCTTAAACCCAGTGCCTCAATGGCTGAAGACATGGTATTGGCCGTGTACATGCCACCGCAAGCACCTGCACCTGGGCAGGCACTTTTTACAACTCCTTTAAAATCATTTTCTGAAATATTACCTGCAATTTTTTCGCCTAGTGCCTCAAAAGCAGAAACCACATCCAGCTTTTTTCCTTTGTATTCTCCGGCTGCAATAGTACCGCCATACACTAAAATAGCAGGTCTGTTTAAACGACCTATGGCAATCATGGCACCGGGCATATTTTTATCGCAGCCTACCACTGCTACTAAGCCATCGTAGTGTTGGGCATTCATTACGGTTTCAATGGAGTCGGATATAATATCGCGAGAAGGAAGTGAGTAACGCATTCCGGGAGTGCCCATTGAAATGCCATCGCTTACACCAATGGTATGAAAAATAAGTCCTTTTAAATCACATTTATTAACTCCTTTTTTAATTTCCGTTGCCAAATCATTTAGGTGCATATTGCATGGGTTTCCTTCAAATCCTGTACTTACAATGCCTACTTGCGCTTTTTTAAAATCAGCTTCGGTTAAACCAATGGCATGTAACATGGCCTGAGCCGCAGGTTGTGTCGGATCCTGAGTAATATTTTTACTGTATTTATTGAGTTCTTTCATTTATTTTTAGTTACGTCATTGCGATGGAGAAACCCCGATAGCTATAAGCAATCTTTGTTTAAATAAACAGATTGCTTCGCTCCGCAATGACGGTATTATTATTTAAACTATTGTCATTGATTGGTAATCATCGTTGCGAATACGGTGCTGATATATTTCTGCTAATTGCGAGCCAATGGAGTCTTCCCATGGCAGCCTCATTTGTTCTCCTTCGATAGATCGTACACTTACTACTTCGGTAGCTGTTCCTGTTAAAAATGCGGAGTCTGCATTATGAATCATATCTACCGTAATAGCCTGTTCGTGTACTTTAACCCCCAGTTCTTTGGCGTACTCCATTACTACTTTTCGGGTTATGCCGGCCATAATACTGGCTGAAGATGAGGTGTATAGGTCTCCTTCTCTTTCTAAGAAAAAGTTAGCTCCGGGGGCTTGTGCGATGTTTCCTTGCACATCAAACATTAAGGCTTCGTCAAAGCCTTTGGCTCGTGCCTCTTGCGAAGCCAGAATTCCATTGGTATAATTACCCACTAATTTTGCTGTTACCGGCAATGATTTTTTCTCTGGCCGATAAAAAGTTGACAGCGTAAGGTTAAGCTCTCCGCTCCCTAGCAATTGCCCCCATTCCCAAGCAGCAATCATAACATGTGCTTTGCGGGCGTGGGTTAACCGCATATCCTCACCCATATACACCAGTGGGCGTACATAGGCATTCCGCAGGTTGTTTTTTTGAAGCAATTTTTGAGTAATATCAAATAGTTCCTCTTCGGTATAAGGAATTTTAATATTGAGTACTTCTAACGAATGAAGAAGCCTTCGGAAGTGGCTGCCTGCTTTAAAAAGGCATAAACCTGAGGGTGTTTGGTATGCACGGATTCCTTCGAATGCACCAATACCGTAATGCAAAGTTTGACTAAAAACAGAGGTTGTTGCTTCCTTTGCTTTTACCCAATTGCCATCTAAAAAGATGACGGTTTTGTCGTTGTAATAATTACTCTTCATCATGTTTTATTCAATAAAAAAAGCCTTTCTCCCGAAAGCTATCGGGACAAAGGCTTTTACCTTTTCTCAATAACTTTTTGTTTATCTACTGATAATAATCAGGACATAAATATTTTTAATCACTGCTACTTGGTTAATCATTTAACATAAAAAAAGCGCCATCCTCGTTGTGAGAATGGCGCCCATATATTTTATAAGACACTACCTCACCGCAACATCATTGGAATGACTTCAATAATAATTAGTGAAATAGTTTCTATTTTTTTCATTGGTACTTTTCTTAGAAGCACCAAATGTATAGAATTTATTTTTAATAATTATTATCTCTCATTTTTTATGTTTTGAGAATTTAAAATTCTCTAAGCCACTACAGCCTTCATTATTTTATTAACTATAAACTCACCTACTTCTGAGGTTGAATGTACTTTTGATGGTTTTAAATCTTCGGTACAAACTCCTGCTGAAATGGCTTCTTTTACAGCTTCTTCAATTATTTTACTTTCTGCCAACAATCCAAAACTATGGCTTAACAACATTGCTGCCGATAAGATTGCCGCCATCGGGTTTGCTTTGCCCTGGCCTGCCACCTGCGGGTAGGAACCATGGATTGGTTCGTATAAACTAACGCCTGTTCCTATTGAAGCCGATGGCAACATACCCAACGAACCGGAAAGCACAGAGGCTTCATCTGTTATAATATCTCCAAACATATTTTCTGTAACTACTACATCAAAATGTTTTGGATTTTGGATTATTTTCATGGCAGCATTATCAACAAACATAAAATCCAACTCTACATCCGGATAATCGGGCGCCATAGCTGTTACTTTTTCTCGCCATAAGCGAGAGGTGGCCAACACGTTTGCTTTATCTACCAATGTTAGCCGTTTGTTACGTTTTTGAGCTGCTTCAAAAGCCAATGCTGCTATGCGCTCAATTTCGTTTGTTTTATACAGGCAAGTATCAAAAGCGGTGTTCCCATCTTCTGACCTGCCTCTAGGCTCACCAAAATAAATACCACTGGTCAGCTCTCTAAAAACCACAAAATCCACTCCCTTGATAATCTCATTTTTAAGCGGGGAAATGTCTGCTAATTGATCGTAAGTTGTAACTGGACGGATATTGGCAAACAAACCCAAGTTCTTCCGCATTTTAAGCAGGCCTTGCTCTGGCCTAACCTTAGCCGAGGGGTCGTTATCGTACTTAGGGTCGCCAATGGCTCCAAATAAAATGGCATCAGCATTTTTACATACTTTTTCGGTTTCTTCAGGGAAAGGATTGCCTGTTTTATCAATGGCAACGGCTCCAATTAAACCATGGGTATAATTAAACGAATGCCCGAAACGTTCGACAATAGCATTTAATACTCTAATTGCCTGATCTGTTACTTCCGGGCCAATTCCGTCTCCTGATAGAACTGTTATTTTTTTTGTTATCCCCATTTATATATTCTATATCTTATAAATATCCCCCTACTCTCAGGAGGGGGCTCTATTTTAAACTCTACTCAATTCAAATTTTTTAATTTCTAACTTATTACTTAGCAAAAAGTCGATGTCATCTAATCCGTTTACCAAGCAATGCTTTTTATAGGATGAAATTTCAAATGATTCTTGCAATCCAATGTCAATTATTTCAATGGTTTGATTTTCCAAATCTACTTTTAGATCACTATTTGTTTCAAAAATGGATTGTAAAAAATCTTCAGAAACTTGAACCGGCAATAAACCATTATTAAGCGCATTCCCTTTAAAAATATCGGCAAAAAAACTTGATACTACCACCTTAAATCCATAATCGGCAATAGCCCAAGCTGCGTGCTCACGACTAGAACCACAACCAAAATTTTTACCCGCCACTAGAATTTCTCCTTCGGTGATTTTGTTTAAGGCAAAATCGGTATTCGTATTTCCCTTTTTATCAAATCGCCAATCACGAAACAGGTTTTCTCCAAATCCTTCCCGGCTTGTTGATTTTAAAAATCGGGCAGGAATTATTTGATCTGTATCCACATTTTCAAGTGGTAAAGGAATAATGGGCGATATTATTTTCATAAATTTTTCCATTCTTCCTTAGTTTAAATATTCTGTTGCATCGGTTATAAATCCTTTTAATGCAGTGGCAGCAGCCGTTTCCGGGCTTGCCAACATTGTTCGCGACCCAGGCCCCTGCCTCCCTTCAAAGTTTCTGTTGGAAGTAGAAACACAGTATTTTCCTTCGGGCACCTTGTCTTCATTCATTGCCAAACAAGCCGAGCAGCCAGGTTGGCGAAGCTCAAATCCTGCTTTTTCCAATATTTTATCCAAGCCTTCTTCGATGGCCTGTGCTTCTATTCTTTTAGAGCCCGGTACTATCCAGGCAGTAATGTTATCTGCCTTTTTATGGCCTTTTACAATGTTGGCAACCGAACGTAAATCTTCTATTCTGGAATTTGTGCAGCTACCAATAAACACATAGTCAACTTGCTTGCCTTTTAGCGAGGTGTTCGCCTCAATTTGCATGTATTCCAGTGCTTTTTTAAATGATTGGTCGCCATTTAAGGAAGGTACCGTTTCCGCTATTTTTATTCCCATGCCCGGGTTAGTGCCAAAGGTTATCATAGGAGCAATATCGGCTGCATCAAAGCTGATAACTTTATCATATTCTGCGCCTGCATCTGTTACCAATGTTTTCCAATAAGCGAGTTTTTTGTTCCACTCATCTCCTTTTGGTGCAAAATCTCGTCCTTTAATATACTCATAAGTGGTTTGGTCAGGTGCAATCATTCCTCCGCGTGCACCGAGTTCAATACTCATATTGCAAACCGTCATTCGGCTTTCCATTGAAAGCGATTCGAAAGCAGAGCCTGCAAACTCTACAAAGTAACCAGTGCCACCCGAAGTTGACAATTTAGAGATGATGTAAAGGATTATATCTTTAGCCGAAACGGCTTTATTTAGTTTACCATTAACCTCTATTCGCATTGATTTTGGTTTGTTTTGCAGCACACATTGTGTGGCAAAAACCTGCTCTACCTCGCTGGTACCAATGCCAAAAGCTATAGTACCAAAAGCACCATGGGTAGAGGTGTGGCTATCGCCACAAACGATGGTCATACCCGGTTGTGTAATGCCAAGCTCGGGGCCAATAACATGTACAATGCCTTGGTTAGGGTTACCCAAACCATAAAGCTCAACTCCATATTTTTTGCAATTGGCTTTTAGGGTTTCTACTTGTTTTCGGGAAAGCTCCTCCCTGATGGGTAGGTGTTGATTTACAGTAGGCACGTTATGGTCTGCTGTGGCAAGTGTTTGGGTCGGGCGAAACAAAGGAACGCCTCTTTTTTCAATTCCGGCAAATGCCTGAGGGCTGGTAACTTCGTGAATTAAATGCCTGTCGATATATAACATATCTGGCTCGCCTGACGGACGGGCACCTTGGTTGCCCTTTCGAACTACGTGCGAGTCCCATAATTTATCGAATAACGTTTTACCTGCCATCTGTGTTAATTAAATATTGGCCTGCCTGTCCGGCAGGCAGGTTACAACATATTCTGCAACTAGGTTTTTTAAGTCTTTATCGTCCACTAAGCTTAGTTGGTCTGCCATTACCAAAAACTCCTGATACACCTCGTTTAATTGTTTTTTGGTTAGCTTAACTCCTATTTTTTCGATTCGGTAATTTAATGCTGCCCTGCCACTTCGTGCGGTAAGCACAATTGAACTGCCGGCAGCTCCTACCAAATCGGGGTCAATAATTTCATAGTTTTGCCTGTTTTTAAGCATTCCGTCCTGGTGAATACCCGATGAATGCGCAAAGGCATTGCTGCCTACTATTGCTTTATTAGGCTGAACAATCATGTTCATTTTTTCTGACACCATGTGGCTCATTGCTGTAAGCATTTGCGTTTTTATACCTGTTTCGAAAGGCAATTCCTGATGCTGATTTATAACCATTACAACTTCTTCCAACGATGTGTTTCCTGCCCGTTCGCCAATTCCATTTATGGTACATTCTACTTGTGTAGCTCCATTTTGAACGGCAGAAATGGCATTGGCTGTTGCCAAGCCAAGGTCGTTATGGCAATGGGCAGAAATATCTACTTTATCAATACCGGTTACATGCTCTTTTAAGTATTTTATTTTAGCTCCGTACTGGTCTGGCAAGCAATAGCCTGTGGTATCGGGGATGTTGACTACCGTAGCTCCTGCTTTTATAACTGCTTCTATTACTCTAGCCAAATATTCATTATCGGTTCTGCCGGCATCTTCTGCATAAAACTCTACATCCTCTACATATTTTTTTGCATACTTTACGGCTGCAACCCCTCGTTCTATAACTTCTTCTTTTGTAATTCTTAGTTTAGAAAAAACGTGTAAGTCAGAAGTGCCAATGCCTGTATGAATACGAGGTCTTCTGGCGTGTTTTATTGCTTCGACTGCTACATCAATATCTTTTTCAATAGCCCGGGTTAATCCGCAAACTATTGCATTTTCGGTTTGTTGGGCAATGGATTTTACAGAATCAAAATCGGCAGGGCTTGAAATAGGAAACCCTGCTTCTATTATATCAACCCCAAGTTTGTCTAGTGCGGCTGCAACATTAAGTTTCTCGTCTTTGTTAAGCTGGCATCCCGGTACTTGCTCTCCGTCTCTTAAGGTAGTATCGAATATCTTTACTTTTTGCGCCATTGTCCTTTTAAAAGTTGATTCTAACAGTCAAAACTATTTCAAGGGGGAAAGGTAAAAAATGCCAAATATTTAAGTAAATACAATTTCTAAATTATAATTAACAATAATTTATTTAAAATTTAGCTATTTTTGAACAAATTAAATACAATGTCTAAGCCACAATCTGAAGCTCTTTTTGATATAGTAAAAAGCATGAGTGCCAGTGAAAAGAGGCATTTTAAAATACAAGGGCTACCCAATAAGGAGGATTCGAAGTTTGCCAAACTGTTTGATTTAATAGATCGTCAAAAGATTTTTAACGAGGGCAATATTTTATCTAAAACAACATTTATAACCCCCGGGCAATTACCTAACTTAAAAGCCAATCTTTACAAAAAAATACTTCAAAGCTTACGCAGGTTTCACTTGCCAACCACCATAGATGCCCAAATTAGGGAAATGATTGATTATGCGCATTTACTTTTTAACCGAAGCCAATACAAGCAATGTGCAAATCAGCTAAAAAAAGCAAAGGTACTTGCTAAAAAAAGTAATAACCCAGAAATGTTGCTGGCTATACTAAAATGGCAAAAAAATGTGGTTTTGCAAACAGCCAATGGCGATTCTCGAAAACTCGTAGGAGATATTATTTCTGAGGCAAAGGAGGTAAACCAGCGAATAAACAATATTAATCAATTTACCAGCATTGAGTTGGAACTAAATGCTTTGTACCAAAAAATTGGATTTATTAGAAATGCAACCGATCATGAAAAGGTGAGGCAAATTTTTAAAAAAAGCATGCTAAACTTAAATGAAGAAAAGTTTAGCCCCAACGAAAAGTTTAGCCTTTATTCTTTATATATAAATTACTATTTTTTTATCCAAGACTTTGAACAAGGCTACTATTATGCCAAAAAATGGGTGGCTTTATATGATAACCCTATCCTTATCAGAACAAAACTGGAATCGTATATTCAGGCATTGAATAGCTTAATGATTGCGCAGTCGAGGCTTGGCCTGTATGCTGAATTTTACCAAAGCAAAAGAAAATTTAGAAAAATCAGGTTTATGCCAAACATTACTTTTACCGAAAACATACATAAAAAGCTATTTAAATACAGCTATGTACACGAGTTTAACGGTTTGTTTATGCAAGGGCATTTTACCGAAGGGGTGCGTATGCTTAACCGGATAAAGCCAGATTTAGAAGCTTATTATAATGAGTTAGATGCCCATTCGAGGTTGATTATGTTTTACAAAATTGCCTGCCTGTATATTGGTAATAACGAGTTTGGGGAATCGTTAAGCTGGCTAAATAAAATAATTAATACAGAAAATATCGATTTGAGAGAAGACGTACATGGATTTGCTCGAATATTAAGCTTAATTTGTCATTACGAATTAGGAAACCAAGATGTAATTGATTACTACATTCGATCAACTTACCGGTTTCTATTAAAAAAGAAAATTTTACAACTTTACCAAAAGTATATCCTCAACTTTTTGAGAAGGCTTGGATCCGCACGTCTTTCCAATGAAGAATTGATATCACGATTCAAATTATTACGCTCGCAGTTGCTGCCGCTTGAATCTAACCCTTATGAAAAAAGGGCGTTTATTTATTTTGATATTATTTCGTGGTTGGAATCTAAGATTGAAAACAGGCCTGTGCAGGATGTAATTAGGAAGAAGGCTGAAAACAATTAAAAGCTATAGTATCTTAGTAAATATGAGTCAGGGATTTAAAAAAATGGCTATTAGCTTAAGCCTGATAGCTACGAGTATTTTAACAGGGGTTATGGGATTTATGCACATTGAAGATTACCCCTTGCTTGATTCTTTCTATATGACTGCCATTACGCTATCAACCGTGGGCTATCAGGTAACAAAACCACTAACTGATAGTGGAAAAATATTTGTTAGTGTTTACCTTTTCTTTAACGTTGGCATATTTGCTTACATAGTTACATATATGGCAAGTTATGTTTTTGAAGGCGAGTTTAGAAAAGAGTTTTATAAGTACTTTAATTATAAAGACATTATGAAGTTAAAAAAACATGTGATTGTATGCGGCTATGGCAGAAACGGACGAAGAGCCTGCGAAGAACTAAAAAAACAGGGTATCCCGTTTGCTATTGTTGAACACAATAAGGAAATAATTGATGAATACATTGATGTTAAAGCTATGCCTGTAATTTATGGTGAGGCTAGTAGAGAAGATATTTTGATTAAAGCCAATATTAAAGAGGCAACACATATAATATCCACTTTGCCTGACGATGCTCAAAACGTTTTTATTGCGCTAACTGCTAAAGAGTTAAAGCCAGAGATTATTGTTATTTCGAGGCTTAATAACCAGTATGCCGAAAAAAAACTAAGAAAGGCTGGAGTTGACCAGGTGGTAATGCCCGATACTTTAGGAGGCCGACATATGGCTCAGCTTATTACCAAACCGTATATTATTAAGTTTATTAATATGTTGGATGGCATTGAAGGTGGTTTTGAAGTGGCGGAGTTCTATTTTGAGCAGTTTAAAGAACGCTTTAAAGGAAAAACCATTAAAGGATTAAATGTACGATCGCAAACCGGAGCCAATATTATGGCAGTTGGCAAACGTGGTGGCGAACTGCAAATTAACCCTAACCCAGATGCAGTATTAAAAGATGACTGGTATTTTATTGTGGTGGGCAAAAAAGCAAGTATTGAACAATTTAGAAAAGCGTATATTGAGTAATGCTCAATAGGTAATGAGTAATTGACAATGAGCAATGATAAATAAATCAAATTATGGCAAACGATTATGTAGCCTTATTCAGGCATTATATTTCTTTAACCAAGGAATTTACATTTGAAGAATGTATAGAAAATTCAACTTCATTTACGTTGGATGTGCTAACCAAAATCTCGTTAGATAAAGGTGAGTTTAAATATGCCGAAGGCAAATGGACTATTAAGCAATTAATTAGCCATGTGATAGATACCGAACGAATAATGAACTACCGTGCCTTGCGGTATGCCCGAAAAGACAAAACGTTGCTCCCTGGCTTTGAAGAAGATGATTACACTCAAAATTCTGGGACAGAAAATCGAAGCCTCGAATCACTAATTCAAGAATTTACAACATTGCGTAAATCAACCATACAACTTTTTGAAAGCTTTACTCCTGAGATGCTCACCTATTATGGCCATGAAGAGCAAAAAGGGTTAACGGTAGAAAAAATTGGTCGAATGATTGCAGGCCATTCGATGCATCATTGTAATATATTGGTGGAAAGGTATGGAATTTGAGATAGTTCGGAGTTTGGGGTTGAAAGTTCAAAATAGTGCAAATTAACAACTTATTGAAAAATATCGAGATAATGTCTGGGTAATCTTAAATCAGCGGACTTCTTCTCAACTCCTAACTTTTAACTTTAGGCACTCTTCTTTCAATACCCATACTTATCCTTCCAAAGAGCCTTAAGCCTGTTTCGTAATTCATTCTCTCGTGCGTTATTCCCAGGATCGTAGAGTACGGTGTTGGCTATTTCATCGGGCAAAAATTCTTGGGCAATAAAATTGCCATCATAGGAATGACTGTATTGATAGCCTTTGCCATATCCTTGCTCCTTCATCATTTTGGTAGGAGCATTACGAATAGCCATCGGCATCTGTAAATCACCTGTTTCTCGCACAAGTTGTTCGGCTGATTTAATGGCCATATAGCTTGCATTACTTTTAGGTGATGTTGCCAAATAAGTAACACATTGCGATAAAATAATTCGAGCCTCGGGATACCCAATCACACTCACAGCTTGGAAGCAGTTAGTCGCAATGACTAGTGCTGTTGGATTAGCATTACCAATATCTTCTGATGATAAAATCAATAATCTTCGTGCAATAAATTTAACATCTTCACCCCCTTCTATCATACGAGCCAAATAATACACTGCTGCATTGGGGTCGCTACCTCTTATGCTTTTTATAAACGCAGAAATAATATCATAATGTTGCTCTCCACTTTTATCGTAAATAGCCACCCGTTGCTGGGCTTTGGTTTGAACTAATTTATTGGTGATTACCACTTTTTTATTTTCTGAGGACTCCACCAATAACTCCACTAAATTGAGTAGTTTACGAGCATCACCACCAGAAAGGTTATATAGAGCTTCGGTTTCTTTAATCACTATTTTTCGTTTCGATAACTCTACATCCTTTTCACACGCCTTTTTAACCAATTGCTCCAAATGAGATTTAGTTAACGGTTTTAAGGTATAAACCTGTGATCGTGATAAAAGAGCTGAATTTACTTCAAACGAAGGGTTTTCGGTAGTAGCACCAATAAGTATTATTGTTCCTTTTTCAACTGCTCCCAAAAGAGCATCTTGCTGCGATTTATTAAAGCGATGAATCTCATCGATAAACAAAACAGCTCTGGCCAATCGCTTCGCTTTGGCAATAATTTCTCTTACGTCTTTAACTCCTGCATTAACTGCACTAATTGTAAAAAACGGGCTTTTTATTTCATTAGCAATAATATTTGCAATAGTTGTTTTACCCACGCCTGGAGGACCCCATAAAATCATGGAAGGCAGGCTACCACTTTTAATTACGGTGCGCAAAACGCCATTTTTGCCCACTAAATGCTCTTGTCCAATCAACTCATCTAAAGAAGAGGGGCGCATTCGTTCGGCTAATGGAATTTTAGAATCTATCAATGTGAAGTAATAATCAGTTTAAACACTAAATTCGTATTTTCATTTCATTAATCTATGAATTCAAAGGTTAAAATACATCTTGTTCTCGCTTTTGTTAGCTTGCTATTTGCAGCAAATTATACAATTGCTAAAGTTGTAATACCCCAATATATGAGTGCATTAGGAATGATAGCTTTTAGGGTGCCAATGGCCACATTATTATTTTGGGTTTTTCATAAATTTACCGGTGCTTCTGAAACTCCTGCTAATGGAGATTTATTACGATTCTTTTTCTCTGCGCTTTTTGGAGTAGCTATCAATCAAATGTTTTTCTTTAAAGGCATTAGTCTCACTTCTCCAATGTTGGGTTCTGTAATAATGACCTCCACGCCTATTTTTGTTTTGGTGGTCTCTTATTTTTTACTCAAGGAAAAAATAACCTGGGTGAAATTTGCTGGAATAGGCCTAGGGGCTACAGGAGCAATCCTTTTAATAACTTCTTATGGAACTGATTTTACCAACAGCACATTTACAGGCAATTTGTTCATTTTAGTAAATGCTATTTCCTATAGTATATATCTGGTAATTGTTACACCACTGATGCAAAAGTATAATGCGCTTACTGTTATAAAATGGGTGTTTCTATTTGGCAGTTTTATGGTAATCCCATTTGGCTATAGTGGGTTAATGGCTGCTGACTGGATTAATTTTGATTTAGAAATTTGGCTTAGCATTATCTATATCATTATAGGGAGTACTTTTTTGGCTTATTTACTCAACTTGTGGTCGCTTAAGGCGGTGAGCCCAGCCTTGGTTGGGTATTATATTTATTTACAGCCATTATTTGCAACCATTATTGCTATTATTTTTAGAGGAGATAAACTAACACTAACAAGCATACTTTACTCCCTTATGATTTTTGGAGGGGTGTTTTTGGTGAGTTATTCGAAAGGCTCTCGAACAAAACACACCATTAACTAATTTTTTTCTATCCGAACAAGATTCTTCGTTCCTCAGAATAGAAAAAAAGAAAGGCTGTCATTTGAGCTAATAAAATTGAAAACACGATTCTAGCCTATACATTTATTATTTACCTCTATCGTTCCCTTATTTTGCTGAGGAACGAAGCATCTTATCAATCTTTACTCCAATAAAAGAACAAGGAAAGAGATATTACACCTGATGCTAATGCCAAATTTATCCTTTAAACTTTTCTAAATTCTCTAAGGTAAGCGGCTTATTAATATACTTACGAACATAACTATACTTTTTAGAACGATTAACATCCGCAGGGCTAATGGAAGAGGTGAGCATAATGATGCTACATTTTCCTTTGGTTTTATCAGATAAATTTCCAAATTCATCTAAAAATTGAAAGCCATCCATTAAGGGCATGTCGATGTCTAAAAAGATAAGTTCAGGCAATACATTATTAGTAGAATCAGCATCTAATTTTTCAATGTTTCGCAAAAACTCGATTGCACTACGTGCACCCGTATGTGTATAAATATGCTGTGCAATTCCAGCGGCTTCAATCATTTTTTGATTAATGAGATTATCTATCTCATTATCATCAATTAGCATTATTGCATAATAAGTTGGCTTTGCCATAGGTTGATTATGATTAAAAAATTAGTCTATGCCATACCAAACTAGTAATAAATATTGAAAATAAATACCAATAGTCATAATTATTGTCAGAACATCAATAAAAAAGGATGTTATCTAAAAATAACATCCTTCTAAAATGGGATTCTGGCACAAGACCAAAAACTCTATATACTAAGTAGTATGAATTACAAATCGAATTTAATACCTTGTGCTAATGGTAAATCATTGCCATAATTAATGGTGTTTGTTTGTCTTCGCATATACACTTTCCAGGCATCAGAGCCAGACTCACGGCCACCACCAGTTTCTTTTTCGCCACCAAAAGCACCACCAATTTCTGCACCAGAAGTGCCAATGTTTACATTGGCAATTCCACAATCTGAACCTGCTTGAGACAAGAAAAACTCAGCTTCTTTTAAATTATTGGTCATAATGGCTGAAGAAAGTCCCTGAACAACTCCATTCTGCATATCCATTGCTTCTTCAATAGTTTTATATTTAATCAAGTATAAAATGGGTGCAAATGTTTCATTCTGAACGATGTCGTAATGATTCTCAACTTCGATCACACAAGGTTTTACATATACACCAGACTCGTACCCATCTCCTTGCAATACACCTCCATCAACTACTACATTTCCTCCTTCTTTTTTAGCCTGCTCAATAGCATTTTGGTAAAGCTCCACTGCCGTTTTATCAATTAGCGGCCCAACGTGGTTGGCTTCATCCAATGGATTACCAATACTCAATTGGCCATAAGCATTTACCAATTTGTTTTTCACTTCTTCATACACCGATTCGTGAATAATCAATCTTCGGGTAGAAGTACAACGCTGGCCGCATGTACCAACCGCACCAAAAAGTGCTCCAACCAAGGTCATATTTAAATCGGCCTCCGGAGAAACGATGATGGCATTATTACCACCTAATTCAAGTAATGATTTGCCCAAACGAGCACCAATAGCTGCGCCTACTTTTTTACCCATACGGATAGAACCAGTTGCTGAAACCAAAGGCACACGTTTATCATTAGTCATTAACTCACCAATTTTATAATCGCCATTTACCAAACCAGAAATACCTTCGGGCACATCGTTGGCTGCGAACACTTCTTGTACAATATTTTGGCAAGCGATGCTACATAAAGGCACTTTTTCAGAGGGTTTCCACACGCAAGTATCACCACAAACCCAAGCCAACATTGTGTTCCACGACCATACGGCCACGGGAAAGTTGAACGAAGAAATAATGCCCACCACACCTAGCGGATGGTATTGCTCATACATTCTATGATTAGGGCGTTCAGAATGCATAGTTAACCCGTGTAATTGACGAGATAAACCCACGGCAAAATCACAGATATCGATCATTTCTTGCACTTCGCCTAACCCTTCTTGATAGGATTTACCCATTTCGTAAGAAACCAATTTGCCCAAAGGCTCTTTGTATTTACGTAATGCTAGTCCAATTTGACGAACTACTTCGCCTCTTTTAGGAGCTGGAACCATTCGCCATTCTTTGAATGCTTCTTCTGCCTTTTTTACTACGGTATCATATTCTTCGGCAGTTGCTTCAGTTACAGTACCTATATCTTGGCCATCGGCAGGAGATACAGAAACCAATTTATTTGTGCCTGCTTCTAACCAGTTTGCACCGGTTGAAACACCTGCATTATGTTGCTTTACACCAAGCACTTCTAGTGCTTCTTTTATTCCAAAATTATCGCTCATTTTTTCACTTGATTATATCAGGGAACAAAGCTACTATTTATCAATTGTATTGAACAAAAAATGACTGATTGAATTCACAACCAGCCTTAATAATTTCATTTCCCATACCTGCTTTGTCACGATTATTGTTTGCTGCGCCACACAGAATCGCGCCAAAACTATCTTTATTTCATTATAGCCAAGGGTTTTACCCTTGGCTATAGATATTTCGTCCCTATGGGGCTAATCACATTTCAATCTAATTAACAGATTTCCACTTTCGCGAGGATGACGTTTAGTTTACCAGTCAACCGAGTAATAAGTTTTATCTCCATTCTCCATCACACCGAGTAAGATAACTCTTTGCCTTTCTAGTTGAGGCATTAACCTTTTGAGTTGATCTACCGTGGCAATGGAGTTCTTATCTACTTCAGTAATAATAAACCCTTCTTCTATACCTGCTTCTTTCCATTTCCCTTCTCCTAATTTCCTGAGCTTTACTCCTGCTTTAATATGTAATCTTTCGGCTTCTTCACCTTGCACATTTTCAAATACAGAGCCTTCTACCAAAGCTTCTGAAACTCGTTTAACAACATTGGTTGTTCCTCCTAAATTATGAAGCTCTACTTCAAAGTTCAAATTCTTATCCCCCCTTAATAGTTTTACATTAATTTTATCACCAGGTCGGTGACGAGCCACCAACTCTTGGAGTTCAGAAGTGTTGGTTACCTCTTTTCCATTGATACCAATAATAACATCTTTATTTTCAATACCTCCTTCCTCGGCACCACTACCATCTTGCACCTCAAACACATACACACCTTGCACTACACTAAGATTTTCTTGTTCGGCCAATTCAGCAGAAACATCATTAATTCTAATTCCTAGTAAACCTCTTTGAACTACACCAAATTCTAACAAATCATCGGCTACTTTTTTAACCAAATTTACAGGAATTGCAAAGGCATAACCCGCATAACTTCCTGTTGGAGAGGCAATCGCAGAGTTTATTCCAATCAATCGGCCATTTATATCTATTAAAGCTCCTCCGGAGTTTCCTGGATTAACCACGGCATCGGTCTGCAAAAAAGATTCTACTTGTATATTATTAGTTTCATCTCTTAAAATGCCAATATTTCTTGCCTTGGCACTAATTATACCTGCCGTTACCGTGGAGGTTAAATTAAAAGGATTGCCTACGGCCAATACCCATTGCCCTACTTTAACTTCATCAGAATCGCCATAGGCCATAAATGCCAATTGCTCCCCTTCAATTTTAATCAAGGCTAAATCCGTGGTGGGATCGGTGCCAATTACTTTCGCATCATAACTTCTATTATCATTTAATACTACTTGAACCGTTGCAGCATCTTCTACCACATGGTTATTGGTAACAATATAGCCATCATCAGATACTATTACACCAGAACCAGAAGATTGAGAAGGACCTTGCTTATATTGATAAAAACCATTGGACTTTATACTTGCACTATAAGACGACCGAATATGCACCACAGAATTAGTAGCTAAATCTGCAATTGTTGTAAAGTCAAGTTCTTTAGGTACGCTTGTATTATAATTCACATTAACAGAACTCGCTCCCAACTCAGCCTGTCTGGATTGGATGGAATTATAATTTGGCTCATTTGAACCTCCAATAAACTGATTGCTATTTAGAGCCAAAAGGCTACCAAAAAAAGCCACCACAAAAACCAAGAATAAATTTTTTCTACTCATCATATTATTGTTTTAATCAGATACATTAACGGAACAGCAATTAATCTGTTGCCAAAATTTAACATTTTTTAACAAGAAAAGGCAGCCAACTGGCCACCTTTTCCAAACTCAACCTTTCCACCTAAACTTATTTAACCTTTACGGTTGTCTTCATTACTTTTACTTCGTCTTTAGGAAGAACAATTTTTAAGATACCATCCACATACTCTGCATCAATTTTAGTTCTATCAACTATATCTGGCAAAGAGAATGTTCTACGAAACGAACCGTATTGTGTTTGAATAGAGGTAAATTCTTTTTCTTCTTTCTTTTCTTCAAATGTACGTTCTCCACTAATTGCCAGTACATTTTCTTCCACATCAATGTTAAACGATTTTTTATCGAACCCTGGAACTGCAAAATGAAGTTCGTATGATTTTTCAGATTCCAATACATCTACACTAGGTGTAAATTTTTCCATTTGCGTATTATCAAATGCTACATCATTAAAGAATTTGTCCATCAACCCGTTTACTGTGGTTGGAAATTGATCTCTGTTTTTATTATACCTTACAAGTGTCATAACTTTATAATTTTAGTTTTACAATTAATTTCAATAACACTTTATTCAATATTGTGCCAAGTTAATATTTGGACTAAATTGCGCCATAATGGCACTTTTGTTGATAGAGTGAATTTTTATTGTGCCATAATGGCTGAATTATGTTTTATTAAAATGTATTAGCTTAGCATTTTTGGCTAAGTTCTAACTAGAACAGCATTTTTGTATTATCTAAAAAGGACA
>CAZZML010000006.1:0-23049 GCA_964654735.1 uncultured Roseivirgaceae bacterium
ACTCCCCGAAGGAATTACTATAATAAGCCGGGCTTCATCACCTGAAATGGTGAACTTTCCTTCTGTTTCAATATTTTCAGAAACAGTAGTTCCTGCCAATACATCAAACAAGTCTATATTTTCATCTTTGCTGTTATAGTAAATAATTTCTTTGCTCTCATTATATGGGTTATAGTATAAAAACATAGGGTAATTATGTTCTGCATAAAAATCAGTTGCCCGACAGTTTAGTTTTAGTATTTGCTCTACGTTGGTTTCTTCTATAATTGCCCCGAAAATTCCAACATGAGCCGAGCCGTAAATACTAAACATAGATTGCTCCGGTTGACTAACTACCCAATTAGGACCGTCTCCCAAGGCTACCGGGCTTACTCCTTTAAGGCTTTCTTTATTGTATGCATCAGTTTTTTTAACACCTTCATACGCAATTACATTTTTGGTTATTTTCTTAAGTTCGGGCAGCCATTGGTTTTCATCAGGAATTTCATACGGGTAACATAAGCGTGTGGCATTTGCAGTGTTCAGCATCCATTTGCCTATTGTTTTAGCAAGTTCAGGATCGTATTTAACTAAAGGCAGAAGTGGCCAGGCCATATCAAACGTATTCATTAAAAACCCGTACCCTCCTTCGTGGGTTAAGCTGCCTTGCATTCCATGAATATCATATTCCCCCCATTTTTCGCTCAAAATTCCCCATCCTGTCCTTCCATCCTCTGCTACGCATCCATCATACGTCCAGTCCAGAATTTTCATTACATCGTAGTTGGTTCCCTTCTCCGCATTCATTCTGGCTGCTGTTAAGGCTCCAAAAGGCATTAATACCTCGTAAAACCTACTTTCTTTTTGACTTAATAATGCTTCAAGAGACGATTTAGCACCTTTTAGGTATTTCTCGTTTCCAAATTTTTTATAGGCAGCATATAATACATACGCATGCCCTGCAGCTGCATCCTGCTGGTATGGAATTTGGTTTCTCTTTCCTTCCATAGCTGCATAATCAAAATAGGAGTAGTCGTAATTGCCCGCCAATATTGAATCCGCTTTGTAAAATTGTTCGGCTATTATTCGTTGAATTTGGTCTGCACCATCCACTCCGGGGAACAATTCGCAAACTGCATAATAAAGCACATTAGGAAAAACATCGTACCACCAATCACGGCCATAACCACCTCCAAGCATCGCGACCTCAGGGTTGGTGTTGTTCATTATAATATTCCATCCATTATCTGAATTAAAATAATTCTGAACCATTTTTACATAATTATAGCCGTCCTGATTGGTTTTATCTATTCCTACCAGCCCTGCACCCATAATAGCACCCAATGAAGCAAGTGCCTCGTGAAATTCGCCATTATTGATGTCAGATCCTTGGCGCAAATCCCCAATTACGGTAAATAACCCAAATGTGTTTTGGTCTATATTTCTGTGGGCACTGTCAATCCAAATTAAGGGCAGGTACTCGCCTTTTGCTTTATGGTCAAATACGTACCGGTCAAAATTGATTGCCTTTTCCTTCCAGTTCAGCATTTTATAGGGTGTAGGTTGATTGGGCATTCCTTCTACCCGCTTAATTGCCACCTGATTAATTACTATTGGTTCCGGTTTAGTACAACCAAAAAAGCTTGAAACAACAATTAGTAATAATGTATGTTTTGTAATCATATTATGCGCTTTCTAATATTGATTCTTCTTCGGGGTCAGGTGTTTTTGCCAACTCCATTCGCTGATTTGCTTCTTTAGTTATATGCTTGGCAACCGGTATTGAAATTAATTGCAAGGCGGCTATAATTAGTATCGAATACTTTAGGGAGAAATCGATGGACACATAATTTGATAAGATAAGGAATAGTATCAATCCTAAAAACCTGCCTACAAACAAGCCAAATTCGTGATTGAAAATATAGGCAAATTCGCTTCTCTTTTCTTTTTTTACCAGAATATCTATTACCTTCATTTGGATTGGAAAATATGCAATGTCGTGCAGAGGCCTGAATAGCACCAGGCATAGCACAAATATCATAACACCAGTAGCTGAAAATAACATGGCATTAGCAAGAGAGCCTATAAAAAAGATAAACAGACCTACTGTAAAAATAGCAATCCTATGCTTGGGCTTGCTTACCCTGCCAAGTATATAAAGGGCAATGGCGGTTACAATTCCGCTTATACTTTGAATTACTCCTAATGAATTTTCATCTCCCAACAATCGCATAACCAGTATAGCCGGTGCCGTTACTAAAAAACCCTGTGCCAGCCCTTTTAAACTGGACAGGAATAGCATTTTATTCCAGAGCTTGTCGAATTTAAAATACACGAATTTTTTTTGCGAAGGATTAGTAAATTTTCCCTTATGTATAATTAAACTTGATAACACCGTAATGACAAGCACGCAATAGGTAACCATACGATAGGCAGAAGCAATATCACCGTTTTTAAGCCAGTCAAAACTCTGGTATGAAACCAAAAACGTACCAACAGCAAAAGGAACAATGATAGAAGTGGTTGTAAAAAAGAAGGTTTCAAGGCCGTAATAGTAATTTCTATTATCATCTTTGGTAGTGATAAGTGCCAGAAAATCACGATTTGCCCAAAAGAAACCAAACGAACTGCCCATAATTAATCCGGCAAATGCCACACCGAATAAATCCATATTATCAAGCGACATCATTACCAACATAGATATGCCGCTTAATATCATACCAAAACTATATAAATTAGAAATATTGATTTTGTTAAGTAAAAACCCATTTATTAAAAATGTAAAAGGGATGCCCACATATAAAAACATTTGGTAAGTAGCTACCAGATTGGGGTCGTTTGAACTTCGCATAATGTAAGCACTTACAAAAATATCAACCACCGGCAGCACAAAAGCATACACCATATTGGTAACCAGTAAAACCCGCATGTTATGAGGCATGCTTAAAAAAAAGTTATACTCAACCAATGGTTTCTTTAAAATATTTAAAATTGCCTTCATATTATTCGTTTAGCTTTCTTGTTTATCAGTTAGTATTTCCAGTAATTGTTTAATTGAGAAGGTTGCCCCACAAATAACTTCATCTGATGCACCATAATAGATGGTAATGGTATCTCCATTTACTATATGCCCGTTTGTAAAAACAACATTGCCAAAAAAGCCGGTTTTTTCATAGGCCATAATAGGCTCCATAATAGGTTCTTCTGATCTGGCAATTACCCTTGAAGGATCGTTTAGGTCGAGCAGCAATGCTCCAAGGCAGTAACGATTTTCGGGATTGGCTCCATGGTATATTTCGAGCCAGCCTTCTTCCGTTTTAATAGGTGATGCTCCTGCTCCAATTCTTGCACTGTCCCATTTGCCGGATCTGGTTACGGCAATACATGTATGGTTTCCCCAATGTACTAAATCTTCCGATTCGGCCAGCCAAATATAATTTCCTCCTAAATCGGGGCTGCTGGGCCGGTGCAGGGCATAATACTTACCATTTATTTTTTCTTCAAAAAGAGCGCAATCTTTATTATGAGGCGAAAAAATCATCCCTTTTCGATTATATGTTTTCCAGTCGTTTGTCTGGATGTAGCCAACCCCTACTCCTGTGCCTGCTACTTTTGTATAGGTTAAATGAAATCCATCTTCGAAGGTTGCAACCCGGCAATCTTCAATACCATACGCTTCGGATTTACCTTCTCCATAAATAGGCGGAAACTCATTTTCTTCTTCAAAGTCAACACCATTCAGGCTGCTTACCAGCCGTAAATGCGACATAGTTGTAAGAAAAAACTCCCCTTTATATTTAATAACCCTGGGATCGGAGAAGTCACAATCAGAATCGTTTTTATCAAACGACAGGATTTTTATACCCTTGCCTTCCTTCAAAACCGGAAAACTAACTTTGCCTTCTTTTTGTACAGGGCGTTCTGCAACCCTAAGCAATAACCATGTTTTACCTTTATATAAAAATACGCCCGGATTTAAAAGACACTCTATCACCAATCCCTCATTGCTTGGTTTAATGTCCTTTGGAGACATTAGTGGGTTCTCTTTAAATCTTTTGGCAATATCCATTTATTACGTACTTGGTGATTTGACATAGTAAACATCCAAAACTTTCCTGTAAACCAAGTGTTCTATAGTGCCAAATAGGTTACCAATATAACTATGGTAATAAGGTGTACACATTGGTACTATTGGTATCGTATTCATTAAAAGGAATACGGTTACTTAGTAAAATAATATTTTAATGTATAATGGAAGAATTTTTTAGACTGGGAGCGCAAGTGTTTATAGAACCCAGGCAGGGTAAAGAAAGGGTAGAAAAATGGTTTAGCTTATTGGCAGAACACGGGATGTCAACTTCCAGAATAAGGCTATTTGAGAACCATATCAGAGATGGAAATCATTGGAATTATGAAATTTATGATTTTGCTTTTGATATGGCAGCCAAATACAATATCAAGTTACTGGTTACACTTTTCCCTTCAGACAACTCTGTAGGCGGTTTTAAATTTCCACGAGATGAGAAACATCTGAATGAAATTGCTGAGTACATTAAAAATGTAGTCCGGCATTTTAAGAATCACCCTGCAATGGATTGCTGGGTTTTGCAAAATGAACCGGGAGTGGAAGAACGTACCAAAGAAGGATTGGCAGAGATTAAATATCAAACGTGGCTATCTGATAAGAAAAAAAACAATACACCTGGCCAAGGGCATATTAGCTGGGAATTATTTTTTAGAGATTATACAACCTGGTATATAAAATGGATTGGAGATCAGGTTAAACTATATGATACCAAAAACCTTACCCATGTAAATAATCATCAATTATTTAATAACCTGTCGCAATACGATTTTAATAATTGGATGCCGTTTTTGTCAACACTGGGAGTTTCTATCCATGCCTCCTGGCATTTAAGGGCATTTGATAGAAAACAATATACCATGGCAATTGCGGCACATTGCGACATAATAAGGCAGGCAAGTCTGCCAAAGCCATTTTGGGTAACAGAACTACAAGGAGGAGATAATATTTTTAGTGGGTTTGAACCTATGAGTGTATATGCTAAAGACATTGCCCAATGGGTTTGGACGAGTGTAATATGCGGAGCAGAAAGGGTAATCTTTTGGACACTTAACCCACGAGGCAAAGGGCACGAAACCGGTGAGTGGGGCATGATAACCTATCAGGATGAACCTACTGAAAGGCTATTAATGTCGAAAAAAATTGCAGATACAATAGCTGAAAACAAGTATTTTTTTAAGAAAGCACAGCCATTAGAACCGGCCGTAACCTTGCTTTATTCCGCTCAATCTATGTTAACACTTGAAAAAGTAATGTCAAACGAGTTTGATGACAGGTATAAAGGCAGGAAACAAGGTGCACATATTTTATCATTACTGGCCTATTACGAAACTTTATTAGAACTGGGAGTTCCTTGCGAGATTAAGGATATTAATGAGTTTAAGTGGGCAGAGGTTTCTTTAGGACATACTGTAATTTTAGCAAATGTAGTATCTATATTTTCGGGCATGGTAGATGAAATTTGCACATTTGTTGAAAGCGGCAACAAATTAATTATGACCGGAATGACTGGTTTTTTTGATGAAAATATGCAAAATGTATATCAGCAAAAATCTCCATTTAAAGAGTTAACAGGAGCCGACTTAGCAGGGTTTGAGTTTATTGGCGAATACGGTGAAATTGAAATAGATGGCTTTAAGTTGCCTATTCACATGTTAAAAGGAGAGTTGAAAAACTATTCAGGAAAAATCATTAGTAAATACAAAGAAAAAGTAACGGGTGTAAGAAATACGTATGGCAACGGCACTGTAACGTGGATACCCTCTTTAATTGGCTTAGGTAGCTGGCAAAATAATAATGAGGTATTGGCCGATTTTTTACAAAACGAGCTTAGCAAAAGCTTTGACCGCCTCCCACTCTCGTTTGAAAAACATTTACCTAAGGTGCTAATGAAGGTGCTTGAATTTGAAAAGGAGTATGTTTCTATGATTATTAATACCAATAACTGCGCTGTTGAAGTGCCATTATGTGTGCATACCAATAATAATCCGGTGGTTATTTTTGGGAAACCTGAACAAATAGGAGATAAAATTATTGTAAATTCAGGCGATACAGTAATTATCAAGTGGAGTTAATATGAAACTAAAAGATGTAAATATTAGTATGCTAATGTCTTTACTATATACATTAAGAACATATTGCCTTACACCTAAATCAATTTTAATAGGATCTATTTATGCTTTTATCCTCATAACCTCAGCCGATACACATGCGCAATATTGGAAATTAAAGAAAATTGATAACGATCAGGGGCTATCGAATAGTGCTGTTACTTCTATTTTTTTAGATAGCAAACAATATATGTGGTTTGGAACCTGGGACGGTTTAAATAAATATGATGGCAAACAAGTATCTGTTTATAAACCCAATGGCTTAATGAAAACGAGCATTGGTAACAACATTATCCGTGAAATATTCGAAGACAAATACAAGGATCTATGGATAGTTACGGATAAAAATATCAACCGGTACTCTCGTAACACTGATCAGTTTCAGATTTTTTTAAATTCAGATGATTATTCACTTGGTAAGGAAAGGATAATAAGAAGTAGTATCAGTAAAGACTCAACACTTTGGTGTAGTATTTATGATGTTGGAATAGCTTATTTTTCAGATCAAAACAATGAATTTGAACAAATAAGAACTACCAAAAATATTGACGAAGTTCTTAAAAAAATAGTTGGAATAAAGGCATTCTCAAAGCAGCGCCTTGCTTTGCTTACAGAAGCAGGAGACCTGATTACACTCATAAAAGAGGATGACTGGACTCCTGTAAGGATTGATTCGTTATCAACAATTTTCGATGTAATACCTAACCAACATTGGTTTATTGACTTTATGGGTAAATCAACACTTCTTATGTCAATTGAAAGCGGAGGATTGCTTTATGTTGACCTTGATAATGGATCTTATAAAACAATAGAAGCAGGTAATTCTGATTTTATTATTACTGAAATTTCCAAAAACAAAAAGAATGAATTTTTATGGTTAGGAACAGATGATGGTAAAATATTAAAACTATTTTCTCATAACGGGTTCTCAATTAAGAACCTTGATTATCAATTTCCTGAATTATCTAATGAAAAAGTTAAAATTTTAAAAATATATGAAGCAACTCCTGATTTACTGTGGATAGGTACGGATGGCAATGGTATTTTAGAATATACTACATTAGGAACACCTTTTTCTTCTATCAAAAAGGGCGATATTCTAAAGGGCGAATTAAGTCATAATATTATTAGAGCCATATATGAAGAACCAACAGGAAAAATTATTGTTGGCACAAGAGGAAGTGGGATAAATATAATAAGCAAAAACTTGTCGTCCACTAAACTGATTACTACCAAAGAAGGGCTTTCAAACAATGCCGTATTATCTATTAAAAGCGATGCCAATAACAACTATTGGATTGGTCTTGACGGTGAAGGTGTTGATTTTTTAGAACAAGAGTCAGGTAATATTCTGCACTTTCCCGATGATTTTGTAAATGATATAAACCTTTCCTTCAAATCAGTTTATGCAATATGTATAGATTCATATGAAAATATTTGGCTTGGTACCAGTGGGTATGGAATCATAAAACTAAGTATTTCAAAAAAAGGAACAGGAAAATATTTTCTTGATAGTTACCAACAATTTCAAAGTACATCAACCGGTAAAAGCCCTTTAAAGAGCAATATAGTGTATTCTATTATTGAGGATCGACCTAATTTTCTATGGATTGGAAGTCGTGGAGGTGGAGTGCAACTCCTCAATACCGTTACAAATGAATTTTCAAGCATATCTACTAAAATCGATAGAGATGTTATTTCACTTTACAAAAGTACCTCCCACAAAGAGTTGTGGGTAGGAACCAGCAGAGGACTGTACAGAGTGTCTTTGCAAGATAAAAACTATGCACTTGACATATATAATGAAGGCAATGGGTTGCCCAATAATACCATACATGCCGTGCAAGAAGATGATTTTGGCAATATTTGGGTAAGCACTAATAATGGATTAACCAATTGGGACAGGAAACTTAACCGGTTTCGAAACTATACTAAAAATGATGGACTTGCTGGTAACGAATATACAGATGGTGCTTCATTTTATAATAATGCTACAAAAAGAGTTTTATTTGGAGGGATTAATGGTCTTACCATAATAGAACCTCATAAAGTAAAAATTTCCAACTATTTCCCCAGATTAGCACTTCAAGAATTAAAGCTGTTCAACAAACTAATAACTCCCAAAAACAAGTCTGGTTTACTCAAAAATCATATTGACGATACTGATACAATAATTTTTGAAAATGATCAAAATTTTTTTAGTATAAGTTATGCAGCACTTAATTATATTAATAACGAAAAAACACAATTTGCTTATTATTTGGAAGGCTTTGATAAAGATTGGAACAATATAGGAACTAACCGTATTGCATATTTTACAAATGTTCCTCCAGGAGAATATAAACTTAAACTTAAATGCAGTAATCAAGATGGCCTCTGGAATGAGGCGTACAGGTCTATTTTAATTATTGTTAACCCACCTATTTGGAAAACTTTTGGAGCATACCTCATTTATGCAACTACTGCTATATTGCTTACCATATTACTTTACTTATATCTGAAAAGAAAAACCGAAATGAAACAAAAATTATATTTCGGTCAAGTGGAAAAACGAAATATTGAAGAAATCAATAATTACAAACTTCAATTTTTTACAAATGTTTCTCATGAATTCAGAACCCCTTTGTCACTTATACTTCTACCTGCGAACAAGTTGTTTGAAAAAAAGGAAAAGTATCCTGAACTCAAGTCGTCATTTGAAAATATCTATTATAATGCCAACAGGTTGCTAAAATTAATTGGAGAACTTATTGAATTTAGAAAAGCAGAGTCCGATCAGGTAAACCTAGTGGTAAGCAAAGGCGATATTTCATTATTTATTAAGCAAATAACTATGGCATTTTCCAATTTAGCCAAAGAACATAATGTAAGTATTTCATTCGAATCTGATTTAAGCAATTCAACCTCTGTATGGTTTGATCATGATAAATTAAAAACCATTATGCTTAATTTGATCTCAAATGCTATCAAATATAACAGGCCTAATGGAGTGGTAACAGTAAGTGTTTCAATCGAGCAAGATGGGGCACTGATTAATGTAGAAGACACTGGAATTGGTATTCCGGAAAATTTTTTAGATGAAATATTTCAACGGTTTTTTAATATCACATCAGAAAGCCAATCCAGAGTAGGTACCGATAACAGTAGTGGTATCGGATTAGCACTTACAAAAAGTTTAGTAGAGTCTCATAAGGGAAATATAAATGTAACAAGTAAACAAGGTGAAGGAAGCATATTTTATATTCAATTTCCAGTTAATAAAGAATCTTATAGCGGATTTCTTGTTGATAGCATAGTACATCAGGATCCCTTGGTTATTGAGCAAAATATTGACACAGAATTTGTAAACTTTAATATCGATAAAACTGAACCTTCTTTTGGTAAAAAGGATACCGGAAGTCGTTATTGCTTGCTAATTGTTGATGACAATGATCAATTCAGGGCAATAATAACAGAAATGTTTAAAACGGAGTACGAAATTATTGAAGCCACCAATGGTGCCGATGCAATTGATTTAATTAGAGATAATTCAATTGATTTGATTATTAGTGATGTACTAATGCCTAAAATTAATGGATATGAGCTATGCGAAATTGTAAAAGAAGATATTAACACATGCCATATACCTGTTATTCTTTTAACTGCTATGGGTGAAATTGAAAATCGAATTAAGGGTATTGATATCGGTGCTGATTCCTATATTCCGAAACCATTTCACCCTAAGCACCTAATTGCAAGAGTCGAAAAACTAATTGAATCTCAAGAAACTATTAGAGATTCAATAAAAAAAGCTCCTTGGAAATTAGCAAATAGTGTAAATGGATTAGCACAAAAAGACAAAGTATGGCTTGATAAAATGATAGTTTTTATTGTTAATAATATGTCAAACCCTCATTTAGATTCCAATTTATTAATGGAAGAATTTGCCATGAGTAAGACGCAGCTATATCGTAAAGTAAAAGCAATAACAGACCATACACCTCACGGGTTTATTAAAAAATATAGGTTAACTAAAGCGGCTGATCTTTTAAAAAGTAGTGATAAAACTATTTCAGAAGTAGCCTATGAAACAGGTTTTAATAATAGATCCTATTTTTACAGAAGTTTCAAAGAAGAATACAAATGTTCCCCTTCAGATTTTAAAAGTAAGGTTTGCTAATCCGTAAAAAGAGCCAATGCAAGTCTGACAATGACTAATTCCTAGATTGAGAGAGACAGAAAATATTATCGAAGATGATCAAAAATAATGACCACACACATTTACCATTTGCTCACCCCTCCCTCCCCCATTCTAAAATGGCAAAAGAGTGTCCCGTCCTGATTTAGGTTGACTTTTTATTTATTTTTTAGTCAACCTATTTCAGGACGGGACCAATGGAAAATATCGCAATAAGTCCCGAAAGCTTTCGGGATTAATTTTGTTGTGTTTTCTTAGAGGCACTATTTAAGGACGAGACCATTGTGTTTTCTAAAAACTGAACACTAATCAAACCCGCTTCTTATAATTAAGTACGGCAAAGGCGTTTATAACTATTGCCATAATCGTCATTATAATAAAATGCCTAGTTACGTGTTGAAAGCCACTCCCCTTTAATAGCACCATGCGAATAAGCTCTACGAAGTAAGTAACAGGATTTACCAATGTTAGCTTTTGAGCCCATCCTGGCATGCTATCAACTGAGGTGAACAAGCCAGACATAAGGATAAAAATTACCAGAAAAAACCAGCTAATAAGCATTGCCTGCTGCTGTGTATTGGTAATAGTGGAAATAAATAAGCCCATACCTAGTACAACCAGCAAATAGATGGCTGCAAAAGCGAATAGTACAGATAGGCTGCCCACAATAGGAAAATCGAACATAAGCTTGCCAACACCCAAACCAAAAGCTAAAATAAACATACCAATAACCCAAAATGGCGTTAGCTTAGCAATGATAAACTGCACTTTGCTTATTGGAGTAACATTAAGCTGCTCAATGGTGCCTATTTCTATTTCACGTACAATGTTCATACTGGTTAAAAACATGCCTACCATTGTTACCAGAATAACTAATAAACCGGGTGTCATAAAGGCACTATACACCAACTCAGGATTAAACCAAAAACGAGGTTCTGTTCTAATAGGTAATTTGGGTGTTATGGGCAATCGTAGCTGGTCTATGACAATTTCCTGATTAAAATCACTGATTACAGTATTAGTATAATAGCTAATTAAGCCGGCAGCCGAGCCATCAATGGCATTTACACCTAAAAATAAGCTGGCTTTATTAAATCGTTGAAGATCAGATTCAAACTTAGATGGTATTTGAAGCACCATATCTACCTCACGCCTTTCAAGGAGGTGCTTTGCTTGCATTTCGTTGGTTACGCTGGCTACTAAAGTAAAATAATTATTAGCTTCCAGTTTTTGAACCAGCAGTTGAGAGGTTTGTGATTTGTCATTATCTAAAATGGCAAAATTGATGTTCTTAATTTCAAAATTAGCGGCATTCACCAGTATTAAAAGCTGAATAATTGGTAATACTGTTATCATTCCTAAAATGGGCTTATTTCTGGATATTTGTAAAAACTCTTTCCGAAGTAGAAATAAAATCGTTCTCATGCTAATCGAGTTTTAAAGTTTTTCAACCCTGCAGCAAGCAACATCAGTGTCATTATTGCCAAAATTAGGGTTTCCTTCCAGAGCACGGCCAACCCAACCCCTTGCAGCATTATACCTTTTATAATAATGATAAAATAGGTTGGTGGCATAATGGCACTTATCCATTGCAAAGGCAATGGCATACTGGAAATTGGAAATATAAAACCTGATAATAAGATGGTAGGCAGCATTAAAGCAAATAGCGATACCATCATTGCAACCTGTTGGGTATCTGCTTTGGTAGAAATAAAGATACCCAGACTTAAAGCCGAAATAATAAACAATAAGCTTTCTAACAATAACAGAGCTAAATTGCCATTCATTGGCATATCAAAAATAAAAACACCCATTAATAAAATAAAAATAGCGTTTAGGAATGAAAGCAATAGATAGGGAGCCACCTTTCCTACTATAATGGTAATGGGTTTAAGTGGCGACACAAGCAATATTTCCATAGTTCCCATTTCTTTTTCCCGGGCAATGGCAATAGAAGTTAACAAGGCTGATACTAACATTAATATAATCGTAATTACCCCTGGCACAAACAAAAACACACTTTCTAAGGTGGGGTTATAGGCCATTTCTACTTCGGTAGTAATAGCATAGGGCAAGGACACTCCTACTTCCTCCATCATAAACTTGCCTATAATACCATTGGTATAATTTACCAGCGTATTGGCCATATTTGGGTCTGAAGCATCTGCAAGCAATTGAATTTGTGCATCTTGCGCATTTACTTTCTTAGCAAAATTCTCCGGGATAATGATGGCTAATTTCACCTCATCTTCTAAAAACAACTGCTTAACTTCTTTTACACTTGCCACTTTATCTTTCAAAAAGAAATATCCAGAGGAAGTGATTTTATTTGTCAATCGCATAGACAGGTAATCTTGCGATTTGTCGAGAACAACAATATTGGCATCTTTCACTTCATTGGTAATGGCATAGCCGAACAATACTACCTGAGCAATAGGCATCCCAAAAAGGATAATGAGGGTACGCACATCTCTAAAAATATGCTTAAACTCCTTTAGAACAAATACACGTAGTTGTTTCATTTATCAATTTACAAAAATTAAATCTCCACATTTATTAACACCCGTCAATGGTAGGCACAGCCTGCCCCGTTTTTTCGGGGAAGCAATCTTTTTATTTGAGTACCCTTGCAGCAAATAAGCAGATTGCTTCTCCCCGTGAAAAACGGGGCTACCATTGACGTTATAGTATAGTGTATGGAATCCTTTCATTTCTCTGCCACGTTTCGTGCTAAATGTAAAAACACCTCATCCATAGAGGCTGCATTAAACTGCTTTTTAAGCATTTTGGGAGTGTCTAAGGCCTCAATTACGCCATCTACCATAATGGATACCCGATCGCAATACTCGGCCTCGTCCATATAATGTGTAGTAACAAATACTGTGGTACCTCGCTCCGAGGCTTGGTAAATCATTTCCCAAAATTGCCGCCTGGTAATGGGGTCAACACCGCCTGTGGGTTCATCTAAAAATACAATTTGCGGGTTATGAATAACGGCCACCGAAAATGCCAGTTTTTGCTTAAACCCTAAAGGAAGGCTCTCTACCAATTTGGTCGCAAAGTCTTCAATTTCAAGAGTTTTGATAAGCATATTGCCTCGCTCCTTAATCTCTTTATTGCTAAGCCCATAGATGCCTGCATACAGTGTTATGTTTTCCCACACAGTTAAGTCGTTATAGAGCGAGAATTTTTGGCTCATATAGCCAATGGTCTTTTTTATGGATTCAGATTGCTTAAACACATCATACCCAGCTACGGTTCCTTTACCCGAAGTGGGTGTAAGCAATCCGCAAAGCATTTTAATGGCAGTAGTTTTGCCAGCACCATTTGCACCTAAAAAGCCAAATATTTCTCCTCTGCCTACTTTAAAACTAATATTATTAACGGCTACAAAGCTCCCAAAGGTCTTATTCAAATTTTCGGTATGGATTACATAATCTTCCATTAATCGTTTGTCATTAAATCCATAAAGCAATCTTCTATTACAGGGTCTATTTCTTTTAAATTATCACAGTCCAGATTTTCTGCGACCAGTATTATCTTTAGTTCCTTTAATGAAGAAGTTGGCATCAGGGTGATATGAATGGAATCTCCAAAAGGGAATGCGTTTTTTACCTGCGGCAGAGAGCGAAGCAAATTAATGGTTGCCTGTTTGTATTTACCTCTCAGAGCCAAAAGTGTTTGCCCAAATTTGGCTGTGATTCCCTGAGGCGTATCAGTATCCATAATAATCCCGTCTTGAATAAGTGCTACTCGATCGCACATTTCAGCCTCATCCATATAAGGAGTAGAAACAAAAATGGTGAGCCCTCCTTCTTTCAACTTCTTGAGCATTGCCCAAAATTCTTTTCGAGAGACCGAATCTACACCAGTTGTTGGTTCGTCTAATACCAGTACCTCGGGCTTATGAATGAGGGCACAGCAAAGTGCCAGTTTCTGTTTCATACCCCCCGAAAGTGCCCCGGCCTTTCTATTTTTAAAGGGTTTTAATTGTACGTATATAGGCTCAATTAAATGATAGTTTTCTTCAATAGTGGTACTAAAAGAAGAGGCAAAAAAATTAAGATTTTCTTCCACCGTTAAGTCAGGATATAGCGAAAATGTGCCCGGCATATAGCCCACATTATTGCGCACATATAAATAGTCTTCTACAACATCTTTACCTGCAAAGGTTACGCTACCTTTATCCGCTAAAAGTAAAGTGGTGAGTATTCGAATGAGGGTGGTTTTACCTGCTCCGTCTGGGCCAATTAATCCAAATAATTCACCCGGGTTAACTCTTATGTTAATTCCCTGAATAGCAGCTACTTTCGAGTAGCTTTTAAACACATTATTGAAGTGAATCATTAAATTATTTATTCATTTTTTTGCCATTCTGAACTCGTTTCAGAATCTTGTTACCTCATTTTTCATATCCTGAAATAAATTTAGGATGACCTCTTTTTTCTTTGTGCTCGTCATTACGAACACAGTGAAGTAATCTCTCAATTGTATATCAGATTACTTTGGTCGTGCCTCCCTCGTAATGACGTTCCATTTAAAATTTAACTTCTCCTGGCATTCCAATCTTTACGGTGCCTGGATTATCAAATCCTATCTTAATGGCGTAAACAAGCGACACCCTCTCCTCCCGTGTTTGAATAAGTTTAGGTGTAAATTCTGCTTCTTCCGAAATCCAATTAATTATACCTTCTATGGTGGCAAAATCGCCATCAGTGTTGTCTATAATAATTGATACTTTCTGCCCTTGTTTTAAGCCTGAAACCTGAGTACCTGTAACATAGGCTTTAAGGTAAATTTTATCAGGGTTCGCTACTTTGTACAAGGGTCTGCCCGGGGCAACTAGTTCGTGTTTCTCAACTAACTTAGTGAGCACAATTCCCTCAACCGGATTAATAATGGTGCATTTTTTAATCTGATTATTAACCTTGGCAATGTTGGCATCAATAACTTCGAGTTGAGCTTTTACGGCAGGCTTTTGTGCACTTGCTGCTGTCATCCTGGATTTTATAATTTCCATATTGCCTTCAATATCATCGAGTTGTTTTTGGGTGGCCGCATCTGATTTAATTAGCTTAACAACACGGTTATGTTCTTTTTTAATTACTTTTAATTGCGTGTTAAGTACTTTAATTTCTGCATTAATAGCAGTTAGTTTAGCCGAAACAGTTAGTTTATTTGCCTCGATACTATTTCTTTCCAATAATAGATTGGTGGAGTCAATGCTTCCCACAACAGCCCCTACTTTTACGGTAGCACCCTCCTGAATGCTAAATTGCTCTAACTTTCCGGCAGTTTCTGCCGAAATAATGGTTTCATCCACATCAAAATTGCCAAAGGCATCTGATGTATTGTTGTTGTCATCTTTACAACTTACCAAAAGTAAACTGCCTAACACAAGTAGAAATAATGGTTTTATGGTGTAATTAGTTTTCATAGCTAGTATCCTTTTAGAGTATTATAAGTTTGAATGGCTAAGATTAGCTGTATTTTATGTAGCTCCTTGTTTAGTTTAGCCGAAGATTCCGTATTTAATTGAGCCGTATAATCAGAGGCTGTGGCTGTGCCATTCATAAGTTCAGCAGATATGCTTTTTGATACATTTTGCTGAGCAATAATTATTTCATCGTCTGTAGAAATTAACTGTCTGTATTTATCAATTTCAGACTGCTGCTTTATGAGCTCTCTTTCAAAAGCTAATTCCGTTCTGGAACGCTGCTGCTTAATAATAGATTGGCCAACCACAAGCTGTGCTCGATCATTATTGGTTTTATTCCAATCCCATATATTCCATTTTATAGCCACCCCTGCCATTGCCATTGGCCTTACATCGGGGTTAAAAATGTCGTAACCAGGATACCCAACTCCTAATGAGCCAAATAAACCAATGTAGGGCAGTCGGGCATTTCCTGCCAAATTATATGTAGCTTTCAGGCCTTCTAATTTAGAGTCCATCAAGAGCAGTTCTGGTCTATTAATGGATTTGGAGCTGTTTATTGTAGGAGAAGGTTGTATGAAATCAGTTTCTGTAGTTAAATTTAGCCCGGTATAATTATTTAAGGTGTTTAGCAAAGCTGTTTCATTAAAGCTAAGCTCCGTCTTTCGCTGTTTTAATTTAAGCCGTTCGGCTTCCAGCACTTGTAGTTTTGATCGGGTACTTACTCCTCCTTCTACCGCACCTTTTAGTTGGTTATACTTTTTCTCCAACACCTCTATATGCCCATGTAATATTTTCATATTTGTTTGAACCACCAATACCGTTGCATACACGCCTGTTACTTGTGATTTTATTTTAATCTTATCAATTTCCATCGCTTGCAGTTGCTCATCATATTGCAAAGAATCGATCAGCTTCTTTTTAGCCGCTAAGTTGCCGTTATAAATGGTTTGATTGAAATTAATAAGCACTCTATTTATGTTTAAAGGAGCAACTGGAGCTTCAAACCCTGGTATGGCAATAGGAATTGAAATTTGCTCATTTTGAATGCTTGCATTGGCATTTACTTCAAATTTTGGAAGGTTATAATGATTGTTTCCATTCATTGCATGGGTTCTGCCCTCGTTTATATATCCTGCCTGAATGTTAAATTCAAGATTACTGTAAGCTGCGTTAATGCAACTGTCCAACGTAATTTGATTCTGGGCATACGATGCCATAGATATCAAAAAACTTACTAGTACTAGTTTTACTTTTATCATAATTCCTCAATTAAATGAGTGGCAATTTTTTTTACATAATTCCTACGCTGTTCAATAAAGTCTTCGAACTTAACTGAACCAGGAAGTAGTTTCGTGAGCAAGGGTTGTGCAGCAAAAGGGAATACACAAAGTGATATCACAGAAAGCACTAAATTTAAAAACTTAGCTTTTTCTTCTTCTTTTTTAAACTTTGTGGCTACAGCACCTAAAAATATTGGGATAAAATCTGTGATACCTACCAAACTTTTTAAGGATGGATTTCTATTTATTTCAGATAGGACGAATAATGGCAATCCGGGATTGGCTTTTAGTTTATCAAAATACATATCCACCACAGTGTGCATTTTAACCTCTATGGCATGATTTGACACCAATTCTTTTACCACACCTCCAAAAAGGTTTTGCATGGCCTCTTTAAAAATTGCTTGAAAAAGAATATCCTTTGTTTTAAAATAATAATGAAGCAGCCCTTTGTTCATACCTGCCTTATCGGCCAATTCTTGCATTTTAAGTCCATCAAACCCCTTTTCTAAAAAAAGCTCTCTTGCAGTTTCTATTAGTTTGGCTCTTGTTATATCAGATTTTTTACCCATTTGTCCAAAAATGGGTGATTACTAATTACTTACCAAAGAAACTTGCAAATATTTACCCATTTAGGTAATGAATTAATTCCAATACTTTCATGAAGCTTAGATTTTTATTCAAGTATTCTATTGAATACTATATATTTGTGTAATGAACTCAATAGACTTAAAAGAAAATACTTATCCAATCCTTGCAGATATTGCTAAGGCCATTGGGCATCCTCATAGATTGGAGCTATTAGAATTGGTAGCGCAAGGGCCTAAAAGCGTTGATACATTGGCTAAAGAAGCTCGAATGAGTTTCGCTAATACTTCTCAACACCTACAGAGATTAAAACAATTAAAACTGGTTAAAACCAAGCGTAACTTTACCACTATTTACTACATCATAGCTGACGATTCAATTCCAATACTTATAAAATCTCTTCATCAAACTGCTTTTAATCTCTCAACCGACTTTAAGCTTACCTTGTCGAATTACAGGGGTAATGAAAAGGCAAAAATTGTTTCATTCGATAAATTAGAAAACAAGGATTACCTGCTTTTAGATGTAAGGGAAGAAACTGAATTTGTTTTTGGACATAGAAAAGGGGCTATTAATATTCCACATAATCAACTTAAAAAATCATTAAAAAGATTAGACAAATCTAAACTCATTGTGGCTTATTGCAGAGGAGAACTATGCTCCTATGCTGATATTGTGGTGCAAGAACTGACCAAAGCTGGTTTTAATGCTGTACGACTAAAGGATATTATAATGACTAAATCTGCTTAAGGTATGTCAAAAACGATTGAATTAGGGTTAAAAAACAACTGGAAGCAATTCTGCCTATTAGTGCTAATAAATGCTTTTGTGGGAGGAATGATAGGGCTTGAGAGAAGTATATTGCCTCAACTAGCCGAAGTGGATTTTGGTATTGCCGCCAAAACGGCCATCCTATCATTTATCATCGTATTTGGTTTTACAAAAGCTGTCACCAATTATTTTACGGGTGCCTTAGCCAATAAAATGGGGCGTAAAAACCTGCTGTTAATCGGCTGGCTATTTGCCTTACCCGTTCCGTTTATTCTTATTAATGCAACCCATTGGAATTGGATAATTTTTGCCAATGTACTCTTGGGTATTAACCAAGGGTTGACCTGGTCGAGTACTGTGGTAATGAAGATTGATTTGGTAGGTAACAAAAACCGGGGATTGGCCATGGGCATTAACGAATCTGCTGGCTATTTAGCTGTGGGTGCAGTTGCCTTTTTAACCGGATGGATAGCTTCAGAATATGGACTACGCCCCTATCCTTTCTACTTAGGTTTTGCATTTGCCGGACTAGGATTGATTTTATCGTGGCTTTTTGTAAAAGATACGGTACACCACGTGGCTAAAGAAATGGCAGAAAGCTCAGTTCCTAAACTCACCAATATATTTTGGGAAACGAGCTGGAAAAATCCTAACCTTGGCTCTATATCACAAGCAGGGTTAGTTAACAATTTAAACGATGGCATGGTGTGGGGTATCTTTCCTATTTTATTGGCTACCAAAGGTTTCAACTTGGATAAGATTGCTATAATCGTAGCCGTTTATCCTGTTGTTTGGGGTTTAGGGCAATTGTTTACGGGAAAAATGGCCGATCATTTAAATAAGAAGCGTTTGTTGTTTTGGGGTATGTTCTTGCAAGGAGCCACCCTCCTAATGATGGTTTTTGTACAAACATATTCACACTTCATTATCTTATCTGCCTTACTTGGTTTAGGTACGGCCATGGTTTATCCAACATTTTTAGCAGGAATGGCCGATTATACCCACCCACAACAAAGAGCAGCTAGCATAGGCGTTTTTCGACTATGGAGAGATTCAGGCTATGCCTTTGGAGCAATTCTTACAGGCATTATTGCAGATACTATGGGATTGATGCCTTCTGTAATAAGTATTGCAGGGATTACCATTATTTCCTCTTTTATTATTTTAGTACGAATGAAAAATTAAACCTATGGCAAAAGCTCAACCTAACAAATTTAAAAAACATTGGAACAAAGTATATAGCAATAAACCTCAGGAAAAACTTGGCTGGTTTGAAACTGATTTAAACCCCACTTTACAATTAATTGATAAAACGGGATTAGACACTACTGCAAGAATTTTACTTGTGGGGGCAGGCAACACTACACTTGTGGATGAACTAATTAAAGTAAAATATTCAAATATCATTGCCACTGATATAAGTGAAATTGCTTTAAGAAAGCTAAAGCAAAGGATTAAAAATCAATCTATTGAATTAATTATTGATGATCTTACCAACCCAATTAAACTCCTTCGAGTTCAGCCTGTGGATTTATGGATTGACCGAGCAGTTCTACACTTTTTTATGGATAAAAAAGAGCAATCCACCTATTTCGATTTGTTAAAAAGCAAAGTGAAAAAAGGAGGTTTTGTATTATTTGCTCAGTTTAGTTTAGTAGGAGCCGACAAATGTAGTGGTTTGCCCGTTTATCGTTATTCTAAAGAAATGTTACAAATCAAATTAGGAAATAAGTTTAGCCTAATTGATGGCTTCGATTATACATATACAATGCCCTCTGGCGACACAAGGTCTTATATATATGCACTATTTAAACGGAATTGAAATTTATTTTCCACAGTAGAATGAATTATAGGTTTCACTCTCTCAGAATTCCAGAAATTATTATAAAAAAAATAGGGCCAAACTCGTTCGTTCGACCCTAAGATATAACAACCGCTATACTATGAAATGTTATTAGGCATTTCAAAGGTGCGAGGTTTATCAATAAATTACACTGATATAAGTCAGTCTTTAGAATGATTTTTTTCGGGTTTTCTCTTTTTATCTTCAAAAAGCATACGAACCGAAGGCGAAAAGGTATCATCGTACTGCCCGGAACGCACAGCCCACAAAAAAGCAGCCAAAAATCCACCAGCCACTACAATACTTATAATAATTAAAACTATGATTACACTCATACTAACTTTAACCTATAGGCCGTAAACCGAACTGCAAAGGTAGCAAATGCCACCACAGTTATACTACTAAGCGGCATTAAGATGGCTGCAAACAAAGGGGTTATTTGAGCCGTAACCGCCAAACTAAGCCCAACAAAATTATACAAAAAGGAAATAGCAAAGCTTATTAAAATAATCGTTTTAGTTTGTTTGGCAAACATTAGATACTTAGTAAGCTTGGTTAAATTTTTGCCATACAAAATGGCATCGCAAGCGGGTGCAAAGGCCGTAACATCTTCGGTAACGGCAAAACCTACATCTGCTTTTTTTAAGGCTCCTGCATCATTTAAACCATCGCCAAGCATTAATATATGTTCTCCTTTTGCTTGTTGGTTAGCTATATAGTTAAGTTTTTCCTCCGGTTTTTGATTAAAAACGAATTCAGTACCTTCTCTAAAAATAGATTCTAAGTTTTTCTTTTCTGAAGCATTATCACCCGACAATACCGATAGCTTATATGATCTTTGTAAGTTTTGAGCCAAAGTTGACAGTCCTTGGCGATACGAAGATTGAATACTGTAATAGCCTTTATAATCACCTCCAATTTTAATATGTACTTTAGACGAGCCTGCTTCTGTAGTAGAATCATTAATACCAATAAAACTTGCAGAGCCTGCCTTAATTAATGCTCCTTCAATATTTGCCATAACCCCTTTGCCCTCAACCTCTTTAAAATTACTAACTCCTCTAAGCTTTTCACTATTTAAGAGGTGGTTTGCAATGGCTCTGCTTAAAGGATGCGTTGAATGTACAACCACAGAAGCTATCAAAAACATATCTGTTTGGGTGATTTCCATTCCAATAAACTCTATTTTCGCTTCTTCATTTTTAGTCAACGTTCCTGTTTTATCAAATACAATGCTGGTAATATTCCAAAGTTTTTCGAGCACATGTGTATGCTTTAAGTATAATTTATGACCACCTAAAATAGTCATTGCATTGCCTAGTGTAAAAGGCGTAGCCAGTGATAAAGCACAAGGGCAAGCTATGATGAGTACCGCTGTAAAGGCATTTAAAATATGGGAAGGGTTAACAATATACCAATAAGTAGCTGATACCAAAGCAATTAATAGCACTGCTATTGTAAAGTATTTACTGATTTTGTCAATTAATGAATCGTAGGCATTCTCTTCATTAAAAGCTTCATTATTCCATAATTGGGTTAGGTAACTTTGCGAAACAGCTTTTTTTATTCGAAGGCGAATTGTGCTACCAACCTGCCTGCCTCCTGCATAAATATAATCTCCTTGGTTTTTTTGAATTGTTTCTGCCTCTCCAGTTACAAAACTATAATCAATGGAGGCTGATTCACTAATTAGCTCTGCATCACCTGGTATAATTTCTTGATTTCGAACTTCAATAAGGTCTCCTTCTTTAAGCTCCGTGATCTGTACCATATCACTCCGATTTTCTGATACTCGCGCAACGGCCAACGGAAAATACGATTTATAATCTCGTTCAAAGGACAAGCTTTCATAAGTTCGGCTTTGAAACCACTTACCTATTAATAAAAAGAAAAGAAGTCCTGCTAACGAATCTAAATAACCAGGCCCTGATTGACTTAAAATTTCATATAGGCTACGTAGAAACAAAGCGATTATACCTATGGTAATGGGAACATCGATATTGATATACTTTTGTTTAAGCCCTTTATACGCTGAAATAAAATAACTATTAGCAGAATAAAACACTACTGGTAACGATAATAAAATGTTGAGATATGTAATAAACGTCCTAACAGAGTCATCCAGGCCTTCAAATCCAAAGTACTCAGGGAAACTGAGCATCATAATGTTGCCAAAAGCAAAGCCAGCCACTCCTATCTGTAGGTAAAGTTTTCTATTTTCTTTTTTCGACTTTGATTTTGAAGCATTTTGCAAGTTTATTTCAGGCTCATACCCTACCGTGGCCAATAGCTCAACTATGGTTTTAAGCGATATTTGAGTTGGGTCATAGTCAAGTGCTACTTCCTTTCTTACAAAATTTACTCTTGAATTTAGCACACCTTCTCGAAGCCTACCCAAATGCTCTAGCAGCCAAATACAAGAACTACAATGTATTGATGGAATTGTGAATACAACTTTATTCAAGTTCTCAGAAGAAAAATTTAGAATTTTCTTTTCTATTTCAGTATTCTCTAAATAGGCAAATTTTTCTTCGTGATTTCTATTTTTGAGATTTATTCCAGGCGAGTTTTGAAGGTCGTAATAATTACAAAGATCATTCTCATTAAGAATTTCGTACACCATTTTACACCCATTACAGCAAAAGGGCTTATTGTTAAACTCGATCAATTCATCTTCACAAAGTTCACCACAGTGGTAGCATGTTGGAGTTGAATTTGACGTGTTTTTTAACATAGCTGCAAAGCTAGTTATTAAGCATATATCTGTTCATTAAAA